>JAIXVO010000368.1 GCA_027482985.1 Cyanobacteriota bacterium | reverse complement strand
GGTATAGTCCCACATGGCGGTGTTCTCTTGAGGGTGGTAATTGGTAGTTGGTAATTGGTAGTTGGTGATTGGTAATTGGTAATTGGTAATTGGTGATTGGTAATTGGTAGTTGGTGATTAGTAGTTGGTGATTGGTAGTTGAAGTTAACTCCATTACCCATTACCCATTACCCATTACCCATTACCCATTACCTATTACCCATTACCCACTACACAGTCGCTACAGCTTCTTCGCGACCTTGCAACCACTCAGCATCGTCGCTGTTGAAGGGTGACATGGCGCGGAGGCGTTCGATGATGCCGGGGAGGATTTCGAGGACGCGATCGACTTCGGCTGCGGTGGTGTACCGGGAGAGGCTGAAGCGGATGGAGCCATGCAAGGTGGTGTAGGGTAAGCCCATGGCGCGTAACACGTGGGACGGTTCGAGGGAGCCGGAGGTGCAGGCAGAACCGGAGGAGGCGCACACGCCAAACTGATCTAGGGAGAGCAGGATAGCTTCGCCTTCGATGTATTTGAAGCCGATGTTGGTGGTGTTGGGTAGGCGATTTTTGGGATCGCCGTTGATTTCGCAGTTGGGAATGGCTGCCAGGATGCCTTTTTCGAGGCGATCGCGGAGTTTTTTCTCGGCTGCGACATCGGCTAGGTGTTGTTGGGCGAGTTCGGCGGCTTGACCGAGGGCGATGATGCCTGCGACGTTTTCAGTGCCAGCGCGACGACCCCGTTCCTGGTGTCCGCCAATGAGTAAGGGACGGAAGCGGAAGCCCCGACGGACAAACAACGCGCCCACGCCTTTGGGAGCATGGAGTTTGTGACCGGAAATGGTCATCAAATCAATGGTGCTGGTTTTCATGTTGAGGGGCAGTTTACCCGCCACTTGCACCGCATCAACGTGGTAAGCTGCGCCGTATTCTTTGGCGATCGCCCCAATGTGTTCGACTGGGAAAATCGTACCCGTTTCGTTGTTGGCGTACATCGTCGAAACGAGTGCCGTATTGCCCGTCATCGCGGCTTCCAGTTCCATCATGTCCAGTTGACCTTTACGGTTCACGGAGATGTAGGTGACTGTATACCCTTGCTTCTCTAACTGTTTGAATAAGTTGAGCACACAGGCATGTTCGACTTGAGTCGTAATCAGGTGCTTCCGATCCGGTTGAGCCGCGATCGCGGCTCGAATTGCCGCATTATTGCCTTCAGTGCCACAGCTGGTAAAAATGATTTCCGAGTCTTCTGATCCGAGGAGTGCCGCAACTTGCGATCGCGCAATTTTGAGGGCTTTGCCAACTTGTCCACCGCAGTGGTGCATGGGGGAAGGATTACCGTAATACTCCGTCAGGTAGGGGAGCATTGCTTCCACGACTAAAGGATCGATTCTGGTCGTGGCATTGTTGTCCAAATAAATGACGTTGCTCATGCGGGTAGTTCCAATCTTGAATGGGTTTGCAATTGCTTCGACAACTCATGCGAATAGGCATCAAACCACCGAGTCCAGTATTCGGATTGTTGCCGTAGTTTCAAGCGAGCTACCATGCGGCTGTAATTCAAAAACCAGGCTTCCCAATAATCATTGGCCTGTCGATTCACGAGTGAGCAAAACGCGCCTTCGGGCACTGCATCTTGAATACAAGCTTCATTGGTAGGGCAAATTGACCAACACTGGGGCACCGAATAAGCACCGACACAATCATTACAGCGATCGCGATCGATCTGAAATTTGTCTTTGGTCTGAGTAATGGCCCCGGTTGGGCAGGAAACAAGGCATCGACTACAACCTATACAGTGTTCGGTGATGATGTAAGTCATGATTGACTCCCTTGTTGAGTTTGCAGTGCTGGGTGTTGATCGTTGGGATGTGAGTGATAACCTTTGCGGTGATGGCTGATTGACTTTGCACAAAGTCGTTAGCCCTTGCTTCTCAAGTCTGAATGACCAATCCCAGCACTTCTCTCGAACTCTCAATGTCGCTCAATCAGTGGCGTTCAAAGTCCGCCTTACACTTGCGCCGTGGCCATGTACTGGTCATAAAACTCACGGGCGACTTTCTCAATCACGTCGTAAGCTTCCACGGATTGAATCCCAGCCTTTTGCAGTTCTTCCTGCGGGCAATGACCAATCTTGGAGACGAGTACCGCTTTGCAATCCGCGATCGCTTGCAATACGCCGTTCAGTGTGGCATCTTCGCCATAACCGCCCTGGCAATATTGGTCAATCTTGCGGTGTCCCACGAACTTGGCTTCGTTCGCATCGACTTCAAAGATTTGGAACTCTTTGGCATGACCAAAGTGTTGGTTCACAATGCCGCCCCCCTTCGTGGCCACAGCCACCAAGATTTTGGGACTGTTCTTGACGCGCTCACTGGGTTTCACCCGCGCTTTGGCGGCTTTGATTTCTTCTTTGAATTTTTCAATGCCGGAGTGGACTTCTTGCCGAGTTTCGTAATCGTATTCCACTTCCATTTCCAGGAACTTCTCTTTGGTGAATTCCTGCGACCGATCTTCACCCAGCAAACCTACAGCGTCAGCACGGCACTGGCGGCAGTGGCGCATCATTTTCATGTTGCTGTCGGCACAAGCATCTTGCAGGGCTTTCAGTTCTTTGGGTGTGGGACCCCGTTGACCGTTCAAGCCAAAGTAGGTGCCATGTTCAGGGGCGGAAATCAGCGGCATGATGTTGTGCAAGAAGGCACCGTTTTCACGAATCATGCGATCGACTTCGATCAAGTGCTCATCATTCACACCGGGAATCATCACCGAGTTGACTTTGCACAGAATGTCCGCTTCCCGCAGGGCTTGCAACCCTTCGAGTTGCCGTTCGTGCAGAATCTTGGTGGCTTCTAAGCCTTTGTAACGGCGGCGGCGGTAGTGCACCCAGG
>JAIXVO010000413.1 GCA_027482985.1 Cyanobacteriota bacterium | reverse complement strand
TGGGTGCTTTGTAATGGGCACTGGTGGGAGCGATCGCTTGTTGCAGCACCGCACATCGCTGTGCCCAAGTCGCAGCGGTGAGCAGTTCCGCTGGCCAGAGAATCGTCGGGAGTTTACTGGGAGTCGTCTGATTCAAGCGTGGATTCTAATTCAAAACTGTTGGTATCCATCACGGACACTTCTTGCGTATACCAGATATACAGACCATAGCCCATTTGCACCCCCAGCAAGGCCAGCAAAGCCAGTTGCAGGGTAATCACCCAAATGCCAGCACTGAAACACCCTACGGCGATCGCCACGGCACCAGCCGCAAACTTTAAGCCTGGGCTGATGGTGGGGTGGGTGGGTTCATCGGCAACCCGCTCCAGGGTCAGTTCCAAGATCCCCATCATGATTAAGGCCGATCCCACTGCACTAGCAATCAGCAATCCCACATTCGGCTCCAAGCGCAAATCGTTGTCCGCCACCACATTCAAAGTGCCCGCCCCGATCGCAGTGATCGAGAGAATCAGCGGCAGGTGCAAATAGCCCCAGGCAAAAGCCCAGGTAGTACCGGGTTTAGGCGGGCGACGATTGACAAAATCAAAATAAATCCACCAGATGCCAAAGGCGATCGCGATCGCGAGCATCCCGATCACTTCCGCTGTGATAGTTAAGGACGATCGCTTGGCCAGCCCGTTGACCACGCCCATAATCGATTCACCCAAGACAATAATCACAAACAAGCCAAAGCGTTCGGGTAACTTATTGGCACTGAAGCGGGGCAATTGAGCTTGCAGGCGAGTGGTCAGCAGCGGTGTCAGGAGGTCCAGCAATAAGCCGAATCCCCACATCCAGAAGCGGGTAGGCGGCGGCACAAACACCGAGCAGACAAACAGCACAATAGACAGCCCAAACCCCGCCACAAAGCGCCGAGCAGTGGGACGAAACCGGTGATCGTAACGTCCGCCCCGCCACCATAAGTACGTAATGATGGTGCGACTCAAGGCATAGGAGAGGGCAAATTCGGCCGAGGTTTTGCTGAAGGCATAGTGGGCAAATACGGCCATGCCCGCGATCGGCAACATTTGCAAAAACGTAAACAGTCGCTGGTCAAAACCTTCCGTCTCAAACCGTTCGGTGTAGTACGTGGCGCCAATCCAGACCCACCAGAGATGCAAAAATAGAAAGATAAATTTGCCCACCCCCAGCCAGGAGATATCATCGGCTAAGAAGTGGGCAAATTCTGCCACCACGACCACAATGAACAAGTCAAAGAACAGCTCTAGCCAGGTGACCCGGCGATCATTCCCCAGTTCCGCATCAGTTCGTAATTGTGGACGTTCCCAGAATAGCCGTTTTGCCATCGCTGCCCTCCTTCATTCCCCTAGCATAGAATATCGATCGCTCATCGACCGGTCACCGTCAGCGTTAAATCACTCATGCCCCAGGTGTCAAAAAAGCCCCGAAACAACACCTGACTGGCTCCCGTCAAGTCTCCATCTGCCGCTACCAGCCCCCCTTCAATCAAGCGACCGCCATCCGTTTCTAAATTCAACTGCAACTCTCCCGCCTGATTTTGGTGCAACACTAACCGCCCATTGGCAATCACCTGTCCCGCCCGACTCACCACTGCACATCGCATGACTAACCTCCTGCTGTCCCTTCGGCATCTGCCGCAATTTACTATCATGCCAGGAACCGGGACATGAACCAGGGTTGGATTTACCAAGATCGCGTTCGCCGTCAGGATGTGGGACTCACGGTCTTAGAGTTTTACACCCGCCGCTATCCCCATTCCACGCTCGCTGAATGGCGAACCCGGATTGATGCCGCCCAAATTACCGTCAACGGTCAACCGACTCCGCCAGAGGCCACGCTGCAAGCCGGACAACACCTAGCCTATCAGCGCCCGCCCTGGCAAGAACCAGATGTCCCGCTGACCTTCACCATCCAATCCGAAGATGCCGATTTACTGGTGATCGCCAAACCCGCAGGCTTACCCGTTCTCCCCGGTGGCGGTTTTTTGGAACACACGCTGTTGGGGCAACTCCAACTTCATTATCCCAATGCGACACCCTACCCCATTCATCGCTTAGGTCGGGGCACTTCGGGGCTGCTGCTGCTGGCCCGATCGCCCTTCGCCAGAGCCGCTCTCAGCCAACAAATGCGCGATCGCCAGATTCGCAAAACCTACCGCGCCCTGATTGGCCCCAGCGATCTCCCAGACACGTTCACGATGACGCAGGCGATCGGCAAAATTCCCCATCCCACCCTGGGCTACATTTACGGCGCAACCCCAGCGGGACAATTCGCCCTCAGTGAAGGGCAAGTCTTGGAACGGCGATCGCATTCCACCCTGTTAGCCATCACCATTCTCACGGGTCGCCCCCATCAAATTCGGATTCATCTCGCCAGCCTGGGCTATCCCCTTCTGGGTGATCCCCTTTACATGGTTGGCGGTTTGCCCCGGTTGATGGGCGATCGCGCCGCTAAACTCCCCGTTCCTGGCGATTGTGGCTACCACTTACACGCCCACCAGCTCCACTTCACCCATCCCCGCACTCAGACTCCCCTCCATCTCTACTGTCCACCCCCTCCTGACTTATCTCTCCAGTTAGAGGTAACTCAGATCGAGGACTCCTAAGCTTAGATCCGTGTGATCCAGTCCGGATACACACCCATCACGAGACTAGGAGTTTGTATGGAACGCATGATTTCATTTTTCAAGCAACTCAATTTGCCCAAGCTGGTTATGGTCTGCTGTGCTGGATTCGCCCTGTGCCTCTCCACCGCTTGCAGCAACCCCAATCTATCGGCCACCAACCCCACCCAGCCCAACAGTACCCCGGTGCAAATGGGCGCGAACAATAATCCTTACACCATGGGCAATGATAGCCACGGTGAACCCGTTGCCCCCGGCGACTATGGCAATCAAGCCTACAAGCAGCCACAAAGCAACGCCGCCAGCCTGTTGCCGGGCTTCTCAACGCTGATTGCCAGCAGTACTGCGGGTCAAGACACCACGGGTTTGCTGTATGAGAGTGCAGACCAGCGCGAGGGGGGCAGCAACGAAACCCGCCGCGATCAAAGTCAAGCTTACAAACCAGAAGCCATCACTGCCCGCCCGCAACCCGTGATCGATCGCTCCAACCCAGACGAAAAAATCATGGAAGGGATTGGCAAACAGTTCACTGAAGCCTCCAAATTTCTCACGGATGGGGTGCAACCCGCAGTGGAAAGCGCCAAAGTGAAAACTTACACAGGCAGTAATCAGTCGGTGGCACGGCAATCTGAGCAATCGCGGTAAGCCGCTTCTACCCCGAATGGGTAGTCTTTGAGCCGAGATCTGGAACAGTGTCAGCCTGCGTTGAAGCGATCGCCATGGGTGGGTTCCTATCATCTACTGGGTGTAAAGCCATGACGATCGAAGAGGCCTTGTCGATTCTGGACACTCTTCCAGATCAAGTTCCCTTGAATGATGTGCAAGAGTTAGTGTTTCGCCACGCTTGGGACAATTGGACTTACGAACAAATCGCGGCTCAGTTTGGCTACACAACCGACTACATCCGTACCGTTGGCTCACAGTTGTGGGGCGCGTTGTCCAAGCTGTTAGGGGTGCCCATCCGCAAGAATAATTTGCAAAGCCAAGTCCGGCGCTGGGTGCAACAACACCAGCCACAGTCCCCCAACCCTGCCCCTCGATCGCTCCGCAGCACCCCGGTAGACTTAACTGAAGCCCCTGATGTCGCTCATTTTGTCGGGCGAGTTACTGCCTTAGCCACCCTGACTCAGTGGATTAGCGGCACTCCCGCAACCGTGTCACCCTGTCGGTTAATCGCGCTATTAGGCATGGGTGGCATCGGCAAAACGGGTTT
>JAIXVO010000015.1 GCA_027482985.1 Cyanobacteriota bacterium | reverse complement strand
GGGCGATCGCCCCAGTCGAGATTGGCATTGAGGCGGGTCGTATTGTCGCGATCGCACCCCAACTGCCAACCGAGGCGAAGACCACTCTGGATCTGCAAGGGCAATTAGTCAGTCCGCCCTTTGTCGAGTCTCACATTCACTTAGACTCTGCCTTAACCGTCGGGCAACCCCGCTGGAATCAGAGCGGCACCCTGTTTGAAGGGATTGAGATTTGGCGGGAACGCAAACAAGATCTTTCTCTGGAGGATGTCAAACAACGGGCGATCGAGACGTTGAAACTGCAAGCCACTCAGGGCGTGTTGTTTGTCCGCAGCCATGCCGATGTCAGCGAAACCAGCTTGACGGCGCTGCAAGCCTTACTGGAAGTACGAGAGGCCGTCAAATCCTGGATCACGTTGCAGGTCGTAGCTTTTCCTCAAGATGGGATTTATGGCAGTCCGCAGAACGAACTATTGATGGAAAAAGCCCTGGAGATGGGGGCGGATGTGGTCGGCGGCATTCCCCATTACGAACTGACGCGGGAAGACGGCGTGAAATCTGTCCATCGCATTTTTGAGCTGGCCCAACAGTACGATCGCCTGATCGACATCCACTGCGACGAAATCGATGATGACCAGTCCCGCTTCTTAGAAGTTGTGGCCGCCTGTGCCCTGCGTGCCGATTTTGGCTCCCGCGTCACCGCCAGCCACACCACCGCCTTTGGGTCTTATAACAACGCCTATGCCTTCAAACTGCTGGGCTTTTTACGCCGAACGCAGCTCAATTTCATCGCCAACCCGCTGATCAATATCACCCTGCAAGGGCGTACCGACACTTACCCCAAACGGCGGGGCGTGACGCGGGTTAAAGAACTGTGGCAGCAGGGGATGAACGTCAGCTTGGGGCATGATTGCGTGCAAGATCCCTGGTACTCTCTGGGGACTGGCAATATGTTGGATGTGGCGGCGATGGGCCTGCATGTCTGCCAGATGACGGGCACCCCAGAAATCGATGCCTGCTATGACATGGTGACCTGGAATGGCGCAGTCACCTTGAACCTGCAAGACCAGTACGGGGTTGAAGTTGGCAAACCCGCGAATCTGATCGTGCTGGATGCCCACGATCGCTACGATGCCATCCGCCGTCGGGCGATCGTGACCACTGTGATTGCTCAGGGCAAACTTCTGGCGTACACGGAACCACCCCGTTCCACTTGGTACGGAGCCGATTGAGATAAGCGGGGCAGCAACCTTTAAGGACGCGGTAACTTCCGTGTCCGCTGAGCCAACGTCAGCAATACATAGACGACAGACAGATAAACCGTAGCCGCCAGCGAAATTAGGATGGGAGCATTGGGGAAAGTCATAGTGCGAACTCGAAGCGGCATCAGCCCATAAAAATTTACATATAGGCAGTTGAAAAATCCGGCGAATTTAGAGTCAGGCAGCGGACCACAGACGGCCACTCCAGCGAGTTTGTCTGCATGACGCTGCTGAAACAGCAGGCGATCGCCAGAAGCAACTGGGAAATTTCTGTAGAAAACTCCACAGCCCAATCCAGCGTCCAGCCGTCTGGAGCAAGAGCAACCCCAAATGATGACTATCCCTAGCCTGCGGCCTCAATCCGATCAAAGCACCGCCCCTTAGAGGGGGAACAGCACCTCGTTCAGCCCGATTAGAATCAATAAACTCAGCCCGGAATTGGAGTGAACCCCGTGCCTTCCACATCTCGAACCAAGCTGACCAAAAGAAAACCTTTCGATTCGTCTGAGCTATCGACGCGGACAAACACAATACTCACAATCCAAACATGAGCTAGAAGCCTAACCCTGCCAATCACCAGATTGCGATCGCAAATTCAATTTTTCAAATGCTTGCCTTTAGGATAGCACAGAACCTCGACAGCGTGTGCATTTGAGCATCTGAATTTTTAGATAAATTTTTCTGTCGTACACCGGAAGGAATCCCTTAAAATAGGAACAGATTACTTAAAGTTTCGTTACCTTTATTGTCTGAGTCGGAACTCCATGACTTCAGCTACTTCCCTTTTTGCCCCGGTCGAAGATGAATTGTCTCTGCTAGTAGAGAACTTGAAAAACTTGATTGGCGCTCGCCATCCCATTTTGTACGCAGCCGCAGAGCATCTGTTCGGCGCTCAGGGCAAACGGGTTCGTCCGGCGATCGTGCTGCTGGTGGCGAAGGCAACCATGCAGGATCAGGACATTACCCCGCGTCATCGCCGCTTGGCTGAGATCACCGAAATGATCCATACCGCCAGTCTGGTGCATGATGATGTGGTCGATGAATCGGAACTGCGGCGCGGTGTGCCCACAGTTCATAGCAGTTTTGGCAACCGAATTGCCGTGCTGGCGGGTGATTTTTTGTTCGCGCAGTCGTCCTGGTATCTGGCGAATTTAGACAACCTGGAAGTGGTGAAACTCTTATCCCAGGTGATTATGGATCTGGCGGAAGGTGAAATTCAACAGGGCTTGAGTCGCTTTTCCAGCACCTTGTCGATTGAAGATTATTTAGAGAAAAGCTATTTCAAAACCGCGACCCTGATGGCCAACAGTGCCAAAGCGTCAGCGGTCTTGAGTGGTACGTCCTCAGCCTTGGCCCAGTCGATGTATGGCTATGGACGGCACTTCGGATTAGCCTTTCAAATTGTCGATGACATTCTCGATTTCACTGGCTCCACGGAAGAACTTGGGAAACCTGCGGGGTCTGACCTCAAAAGTGGCAACCTAACGGCTCCCGTTTTGTACGCGCTGGAAGAAAAACCTGTGTTAGAGGTGTTGATCGAACGGGAATTTGCCCAACCGGGTGATCTGGAACAAGCGTTGAAACTGATTGCCGAAAGCCAGGGCATCGCGCGATCGCGCGATTTAGCTCGTTATCATGCCCAGCAAGCCGTGCAGTGTTTAACCGAGTTACCTCAGTCGGCTTCACGCCAAGCTCTGACTAAACTCACAGATTACGTGTTGCGCCGGCTGTATTAAGGTGACTGGCTAAACTAGCTATAGCTTAATGATGCGAATATCCTGATTGCTGTCTGTTTGAGGATAGGCGGTCAATGATCGCAGCAGATCAACACGGGGCGATCGATTTGAGGCCATAGCAGCGCCCATAATTAGCGAATCCTATATCTCTCAATTTTTTGATGGGTCAGTATTGAAGGATAGGTTCAATACTGACTCATCATACCTGAAAACCAATAACTATTATGTATAGCCTGTCAACAAGGGATAGTTTTTCCTTATGAGGTGAGCAGCGCAAGGGAAGTAGTTTTTGATACTAGTACTTTTAACTTTGAGTCTTAAAGTTTGCTGTAAAATCGGTTGATTGCGCCACAGACTGCTTGATTGAAAATTTCTTAATAAAATTAATTTT
>JAIXVO010000398.1 GCA_027482985.1 Cyanobacteriota bacterium | reverse complement strand
GGTTGGGGGTGGCAACGTGCGTACCGATTGGGGTTGCGGGGGAGACGGACCAGCGGCGCGTCTCTACGAAATTTTCTCCGTTTCCCTCTCTTCTCCTGACTTCTGACTCCTGTCTCCGCCCTTTTCCTCCCTCTCCTCCCTCCCCCTCCCTCCGCTTGTGCCCAGGTACACCGTTGTGAGATGTTAGTTTGAAGTTTCGACAAACGCTACGGCCGAAAGTTCTCATCTGGTTTGTCGATGGGTTAATCTACAGCAAAGCCTTTGTTGCAGTTTCTTAATCATCATCGAATCCCATGCCCGCCCCCCCTTCCCTGATTCCTTCCTTACGTACTGCGGCTCAATCTGGAGAGTTTCTCATTACAGCGGAAGCTTGCCCCCCGAAAGGGAGCGACCCGACACATATGCTGGCGATGGCGCAGTTGTTGAAGGGACGGGTCCACGCAGTCAATATTACTGATGGCAGTCGGGCGGTGATGCGGATGTCGTCGCTGGCCTCGTCGGTGTTGCTAAAGCAGGCGGGGATTGAGCCGATTTGTCAGGTGGCGTGCCGCGATCGCAACATCATCGCCCTGCAATCGGATCTGCTGGGAGCACAGGCATTGGGCATTCACAACATTCTGGCGCTAACGGGAGATCCAGTCAAAGCGGGTGATTATCCGACGGCGCGATCGGTGTTTGAATTGGAATCGGTGCGGCTATTGCAACTAATCCAAAAGCTGAATGCGGGTCAGGATGGCAACACCAAACCGCTTCCCGATGGCGCGACGAATCTGTTTGTAGGGGCGGCAGTTGATCCGCAATCCGGGAGTTGGGGTGGGTTAAAGAGCCGATTTGAGCGGAAAGTGGCTGCCGGGGCGCAATTTTTCCAGAGTCAACTAATTTCCGATTTCGATCGCCTAGAGCAATTCATGACCCAGATCGCCGCTGGCTGTGAAGTGCCAGTGCTAGCAGGGATCTTTTTGCTGAAGTCGGCCAAGAATGCCCAGTTCATCAATAACAACGTGCCGGGTGTGCATGTTCCCCAACATTTGATCGATCGCCTAGAACGCGCCAGTGATCCCTTGTATGAGGGGATGGTGATTGCCGCTGAACAAGTCCGAGCGGCTCACGATCTATGTCAGGGGGTACATCTGATGGCCGTCAAGCGGGAAGACTTAATCCCCACTATTCTCGATTTAGCTGGGATTGCGCCACTCTACAAAAACACTCCTCTGGTGAGCAACGGTATTCCTCGTTAACCGATAGAGTTCATTAGCCTGTCGCCAGCAACATTGACACGCACATTCCAAAAAACCGTGGCTGTATCCCACAGACTTTGCAGGAGTCAGCACTGATGCTAATTCCTGCATCCTTATCAGGGAAGTCAGACGGTTCCGAGTGAGGCTCTTACTGCATAGCTAACACTTTCATCGAAGGCATTGACCCAGCAGGACATTGAATGGCTTCTCGTGCCGTTTTCGGAATCGTGGGCGGGGCGGGCGCTTGCTTCGATGGAGTAGTGGTTTCGCAAATCTCCGTCACCGTCAACCGCTCATTACCCACCTTGAGCGCAAACACCACCCCTGTAAAACTACGCAAGTTAGGGTGCCGCGGTGTTGCCGTAATCCAAACGCCCTTTTGTTTGTCGGGTTTCACCTGGATTGAATACTTGTAAGTGGGAGACTCCAGAGAAGTCTTCATCGTATCCAGATGCTTCAGCGAAGTCGTAAATGCCTGATTAGTAATGTAGTACGTCTGCTGATCAAACATGATGGCATTCAAGGTATCTCTTGCTTCCACTTCTTTGACCATACTGGAAGCCGTAGAGTCCGTCTTGGATCCCATCGAAGGCAGAGTACAGCCTGCACAGAGCGTTGCCAAACTAAGGATGGAAAGAACAAGCTTTGTGAGCTGCATAACAATTCAGGGGAATAGGGGTTTAAGGCATAGATGGAAAGCAACGACCAAGAAGATGCAAATTTAATTCAGATACTAACGGAAGGATTAAACCAAATAATCCGCTCGCAAGGAAGACATGGCGCTGTCGATCGCCTCACCCTGAGTTTATTCCTTTCCGTCTAAGCTAGCGGATATTTACATAAATTGAGCTAAAGTTTCCATGAAGTTCTCCGTATTCCCTCTAAAGCTTTAAGGATTCTACGTAATTCTGCGGACGATAAGTGGCCCTCGACCCTGATCGCGCCTCTATCACCTGACCTTGATCCAGCACAATCAGCCAAGTGGCTCGTTGGATCACGAGCTCCCGATGGCTGATCAAAATTGTCGTCTGTCCCTGGCGAGCGGTTAGCAGGTGATCCAGAACTGCCGCTTCGCTGGTGGCATCTAAATTTGCCGTGGACTCATCCAAAATCAAAATCGGGGGATTGTGCATCAACGCCCGCGCGATCGCCAATCGTTGTTGCTGCCCGCCCGATAGGTTCGCGCCAAATTCGCCCAGCACCGTCTGATATTTATCCGGCAAGCGACTAATAAACTCATCGGCCCCCGTCAGCTGGCAAACGCGCACCATCTCTTCAAAAGCGAGATCGGGATTGCCCAGCCGCAAATTTTCCACCAGCGATCGCCCCCAGAAGTGTGAGGTTTGGGGCACTAACATCACCTGTCGCCGCACCCCATCGCCCGCTAAATCCGCCAGGTTATAAGCCCCGATCCGGATATTGCCGGACTGGGGCGGATATAAACCTGCCATCAACTTCGCCAGGGTACTTTTGCCACACCCCGACGGCCCCACCAGGCCCACCACCTGCCCGCCGGGAATCTGCACCGATAACGAGGTGAGTAAATCGGGCTGGCCAGGGTAATGAAACGACACCTGATCAAACTCGATCGGGGCATTGGCGCTCAGGGTGACCGTGGGTTTGGGCGATCGCGATGGCTCTGAAGGGTGGGCAATCACTTCTGTCAACCGTTCCGCTGCCGTCCGCACCCGCGCCAGTTCATCGACAAATTGGACGACCGTACTGATCAGGCTGGTGAAATTGAGATTCAAACTGGTAAAGGCGAGCAATTGCCCAATACTAAGTTGGTTGGCAATCACCAGCCGACTGCCAAACCACAGGAGGCCAATACTGCCCACGCCGGACACCAGATTGGAAAATAGGGTGTTGACGATGCCAATTTGATTCGTCCGAAAGTTTAAAGTAGCCAGGCGACCAAACCGACTTTGCAGTTCCTCCCAAAATTGGGCTTCGGCCACCGTGGTTTTTAAGGTCAGTGCCCCTTTGAAGGTTTCTACTAACACCCCTTGGGTGTCGGCATCCAGCAGGATTAACTGACGCGTTCGTTGTTGCAAAGTGGGCAAAAAGAGGAGGGTGGAGAGGGTCATCAACGCGGCCAGGCCGATCGCCAGCAGCGTCAAAGAACCACTCAAGATCACCATCAAGGTCAAGGCGGCGATCGCGATAAACACCTGACTGGGCAACGTGATAATGACCTGGGCAATCAGCTGGTTCAGCGCTTGAATATCCCGCAACCGACTGACCACTTCGCCGCTGCGATGGGTTTCGTAGTAGGTCAGGGGCAAGTGTAACAGCGATCGCCCAAACTCCAGAACTAAGCCTAATTCCAACCGTTGCGCCAGATAGGCCGTGAGGTTTGCCTGCACCCAACCCAACCCACCACTGAAGAGGGTGAGGACAACCACGGCGATCGCCACTCCATTCAGCAACCGTAAATCGCCCCGGACTAACACATCATCCGTCAATACCTGAATCAGAAAGGGCATCGCCAGGGAGAGCAGCCCCAGCACCACATTCAGGATCAAGATTTGGAGCAACAAGGTGCGGTGATGCCACAAGCGCTGCTGGAATTGCTGCCACGGAGCGATCGCCGGGGGGGATGCCGTGCCTGGTTGGGCGAAGCGTATGGGGTCAGGCTCCAGCAATAACAACACCCAATCTGTCCACCCAGCTTGCAATTCGGCAGCACTCACAGATCTCAGCCCCACCGCTGGATCGAGAATCACAGAGGTCTGTTGCCGCTGCCCATACCACACCACCCAATGATTGCCCTGCCAGTGCAAGATGGCTGGCAACGGCACCTCCGCCACCCGCTGCAAAATCTCCGGCGAGGTGCGCACCGATCGCGCCTGAAACCCTAATGCCTCAGCGCCCTGTTGTAACCCCAGCAACGTTGTCCCCTGTTGCCCCGTGCCCACTGCCTGCCGCACCTGCGTTAAGGTCAGCGGCTGCCCATAATGCTGGGCGATCGCGCTTAAACAAGCCGCCCCACAATCGGCTTCCGTTTGTTGCAACACCACTGCATACTTCATGCCACTGCCTCAGTTCCATTGGTTCTGCGATCGCTATTCAGGCCCAGCTCACCCCCATCCGAAAAAAACACCCAGGTTAACCCGGGTGTCTCGAACAGCGAAATTCAGGTAGCCGTGCCTCGCCGACCTGGATTAATCGTCATAGCGGACATTGACATTAACGCTCTGGTTGACGGAGCCGCCCGACCACCCCTGGCTATACCCGCCATAGCCATAGCCGTAGCTGAAGGAAGGGTAGTACACCGAGGCTGTGGTTGGGCGGTAGGAGTAGTAGGTGGGGCGATGCGCTCGGCGATGACACCCTCCCTGAACGGTTTGCGCCTCGACGGTCGATAAATCGGTAAATAGAGTCGTTTGAGTTGAATTCACAGGTTTGCTCCTTGCCAGTTCGCACTGGATTGATTGAGAAATAGATGGAATCAGGGGCGGGCAGGTTGTTCATTCCCCTGCCCTCACCAGAAACAAATGGCTTGATTTTGCGTCGTCTGGACTGGAAATGCACACCTGCGATGCATTTCCGACTGGGGAAGTCATCCACACTTCCCCGGATCAATCCCTGCTCTGGGTGAAACTGTCCGGATGACTGAACCGTTGGGGCGAATGTCATCAAAGTGGAGCCGCACCAGTACCTTGTCCAGCGGGTGCAGAGTGGAGCCCCACTTTGATCACGGTCGTTGTGATCCCGCATCACATGGCGATCGCGCCAGATTGAGGCGGAGCGTCTGGTTAGTCGCCCCAATTGCCGCAATCGCCTGGATCGCGGTTGCCATGGCATGGGGATCAGGGTGTTTAGTCGTCAATCGTGACGTTGACATTCACCGTTTGGTTGATCGACGGACTGTTCCAGCTACTACTGCCCCCCCAGGAAACGGGATAGCAGTGATAGACCCGCCGAAAGTCATGCCCCCAGGCACCGTTAACAGTCGCGGCTTCTTGGGCAGACAGTTCTGTAAATAACGATTTGGACTGAGCAGTTTGCATCACAGGCTCCTTTAATGAACTGAATCAACCAATGAACTAGATCCACTTGCGCGATCGCTGGGTTTGGGTGAACCGCTGCGATCGGGCGAGTCTGATCTTGCTTACGGCAACAGCGGCGCAGATCCGGAGCCTCTTAACCTGCCATTCGTATTTCTTAATGGAGTCGGTTGAGTTTTCTTGATGACAACTGTACTGATTTCCCGCTTCAGCGTGGAAGGTAGAGGTATGTCGTGTGTTCTCTCTTGGCCTCCCCATGCCGCCGTCTCATCGATCGCCGCCGCTTTCCCTCCCACCCCTCCAAACCGATGAATTTTTGCCGCCGCTGCAACCGTGGATGCGCCGGGGCGCTTGGTTATTGGTGGGCTTGCTGGTGAGTGGGGTGGGCATGGCGAGCATGATTCCTTACACCGTAACGGTGCCCGCGATCGCCCAACTGCGTCCAGTCACGGGGGTCACTTCGGTGACCGTAACCACTAATGGCACGCTGCGACGAGTTCTGGTGCAAGAAAATCAAGCCGTCCGGCAGGGTGAGGTGTTGGCGGAAGTGGGGGCGATCGATCCGGTACAACTGCAACGGTTGCAAAGTCGGCTGCAACGCTTACAAACCTATATCCAGCAATACCAGACTCAGCTGGAACAGGTCACCACGCAATTGCAAGCCTTCAATCAACAAATTGTCACCGCCGCCATGGTGTCGCCAGCGGGCGCAGTGCCCCCCACCCCTGCGGTTGCCGTGACGGATCTGGAGGTGCAATCAGCGCTCCAACGCCTCAGCCAAACAGCAGCCGAACAGAGCAAGCAATGGCGGTTGCAACGCGATCGCTTACAGCAACAACAAACCAGCCTGACGCGGCAAATTGGGTATGACCAGACGACGGTGCAGGCGATCGAGCGGGAATTGAGCCAGGTGGTGATCCTGGCTCCCACGACGGGCACTTTGCTAAAGCTAAATTTGGGCAATCTGGGACAACCCCTGCGAGCGGGGGAGGTGGTCGCGCAAATTGTCCCCACACCCATCAACCTGGTGGCCAAAGCGCGAGTGCAGGTGGAAGACATTAGCCAGATCGCGGTGGGACAAGCGGCACAACTGCGAATTTCGGCGTACCCCTATCCTGATTACGGGGTGTTAGCAGGGACGGTGCAAGCGATCGCCCCCGATGCCACCACCGAAAGTAATCCCCTTACCGGGGTGACGACCGCCTCCTACGAAGTCACGATTCAGCTCAGTCAACCCTATCTGCTTAAGGGCGATCGCCAGTATCCACTGCAATCGGGAATGGCCGCTCGCACTGACATCATTACTCGCCAGGAAACGTTAATCCAGGCTTGGTGGCGCAAACTCCGGCTCTGGACAGACGTTTAATTCCCTCAGAAAGAACAAGACACGATGAATTTAAGCTGCTTGTTCCGGAGATCCAAGGCGGCAAATCGAATGATATAACAGCGTGCGGCAGCAGGCGCGATCGCGTTATGTCAGCCCTGATCGCCGCGCCTCCAGTTTCTTGATTGCAACCCGTCTTGTATTGCTGTTGGAGTGTTCCCATGACTGAGTTAGCGCCCCAATCCGATCGCCACCTCGACGACCTGAATTTACCCCTCAACGGACGTTATCAGGTGTTGGGAGTATTGGCCGCAAAACTTTGGACGCGCACTTATCGGGCGCAGGACTTACAGCGCCCCCAGCAGCCCCACTGTGTCATCACCCAGCTCAAAGCCATTCCCATCGTGCCCAACTACCGGGCCGCCATTCGCGACTTATTTGTGCGGGAAGCAACCCTGCTGGAACAACTGGGTCAGCATCCCCAAATCCCCTCGTTTCAACCCTGGTTTGAAGATGAGCAGGGATTTTACGTGGTGCAGGAATTCGTTAGGGGGCGATCGCTCAGCCTGGATCTCCTCCCCCACCAGCCCTGGACTCCGGAACAAGTGCTGCAACTGCTGCGCCAGGTGTTGGCACCCCTCGTCTGGGTCCATCGGCATGGCGGCATTCACGGCAACCTGAAACCAGACAACCTGTGGCAGCAGGAGGATGGTCGCTGGCTGGCGATCGACTTTAGCAGCCTGGGTGTCTTACAACAAACCCTGATGGCTGCTCACGGTTTATTTGTGCCCCCCCGCACCGCTGCCCAGCAGGGCTATCAACCGCTGGAACAATTGCAGGGCTTGGCCTGCGCCGCCAGTGATGTGTATGCGTTAGGGATGATTGCGGTGCAAGCCCTGACAGGCATTCAACCCGTTGATTTCCAAGTCGATCCAGACACCGTCAAAATTCTCTGGCAGGAACACCTCCCCGATCGCGCTTCTTCATTGCAGCAACAACTGGTGCCCATTCTCGAAAACATGGTGCAGTGGGATTTACCTCAGCGCTATGCTAATGCCCAGGAAGTCTTGCTGGCCTTAGAAACCGTCCGTCCGGTGAGCGTCCCCACGCCAGCTGCCGCCCCAGTTGCCACAGCACTAGCCTATGCCAGCGTGGGTGGAACCCAAGGCGACAAAGTGATGGATACCGATGCCGAACCAGTGATCCCCGCGCCGCCCCAGCGCGTTGCCGCCGTCGCCCTCGCCACCCCGATCGCCGCGCCGCCCACTGCTGCCGTCCCGCTCCATCCCCCCATTGAGGTTCCGGCGGTCATGGCCACCCCCCCCCCGCCAGAACAACCCCCCTCGGAGCCAACCTTGCCACTCAAAACCTTGCTGCAATCGACACTTGGCAGTCCTGCCATGCGTCTGGGTGTGGGTGGGGTGGCGGTCGCTACAGGCATTGCGGCGGTGGGCTGGGGCTTACTTAACTCCGTCGATTGGTCCACCAAGACGGGCAAACTCTGGCAGCGAGTCGCGGCGGCCACCAACCTGAATAACAGCAACTCTCGCTCGGTCAAATCTTTATCGGAACAATGGCGACAAGATTGGCAACGGGCCGCCACCACGTTTCAACAGGTGGAAACGGCTGCTAAACAAGGGGAATGGGCGAAAGCAAAAACGCTCTCCACCACCATCCCGGATATTCCCTACTGGCGCGATCGCAGTCAAAGTGTGCTTCAGCAAGCCAATCTGCCTGTGGCTACAGCCGCCCCTGCCGCCGATGCGGAGACGCAACTCGCGCCTGCCTTCGACTATGCCCGCGCCCACAAATTTAATAAAGCGCTGGCAGAGTTAGCCAAAATTCCTCCAGGCACAGCGATCGATGCAGTCGTGAAGGCGAAAACGCAGGAATATCAAGAAAAACAAAACGTGCGTGCCGACTTCGATCTCCAACGGGCTTATGATCGCGCGATCGAGCGGGATTTTGAGCAAGCGTTGGCCTATCTCTATCAGATTCCGGCAGGCACGAATGCCTACGCGACGGCGCAAACCAAAATTGCCGAATACAAGCAAAAGCGAGACATTCAAGCAGAAGTGCGGCGTACCTCGGTGAGCGATCGCCCCACCCCCCCGCAGGTATCTGCTCTGCCCCCGGCTCCTGCCGCGATCGCTGTGCAACCAGTTGCCATGCAGCTTGATCCGGATATCCAGGCATTAAACCAGCAGGCCGAAACCTGGCTGCGCACTGCCGATCGCCAACTTCAGGCGGGGCAACTCCAGGCGGCCCTCACCTCGCTGGCACAGGTGCCGCTGGGGACTCCCGCCTATGCCGGCGCGCGCGATCGCATCCTGACAGTCACCGCCCAACTTCAGACCCCACCGAACACCGCGCCCGTTGTCTTGCAAGCTGAGCACCCGACCCCGCCCCAAGTTGCGCCGGAAACCCAACCGCTGATCCTGGGTCGCGCCCAGCTGCAATGGGTCGATCGCCCAGATTAACCAAACGTCGCGCCGTTCCAACCCCATTGATAGCCTTTGGCATCGGCAAATTCAATGTAAATGCGCTCTGGGGGGACGGCGATCGCGGCACTGATGGTCTGACAAAAATCCTGACTCATGGCCAAAGTTTGCGCCGGACTCATCGTGCCCACACTTTTGACTTCCACATAACACACGGCCTCGGTCGTGCCCCCGAAGGTCATGGCAATGTTAGCTTCAAACAGCGTCATGACATAGGTTTCAGGCTTCTTCGTATGCTGCGCCAACTGCGCCGAGAGGGTTTTGAGCAGGGTCGCGATCGCGGCTGCATCAGGGGCGATCGAGGTCTGAACTTTAATTAACGGCATGGTCTAACCTCCGTACTGCCAACCCGTGCTTTCCAGGAGCAGCGGCTCTCCATCTCGATGCACACCCGCCGCTATCACTTCTCCCACAAACACGGTGTGGTCGCCATGTTCGACGGCTCCCACCACCCGACATTCCACATACCCTAAAGCTTCAGAAATAATCGGGCAACCCGTTTCGCCCAAATAAAATTCCACATCTTCAAACTTATTCCCGACTCGCCGCTGCGGTTTGAAAAACTTTTGTGCCAGTTCTTTCTGCCCCGCTTCTAACACGCTCAGGGCAAACACGCCACTGGCTTTGACCATCGCATGGGATTTGGAATCATTTTTGATGCAATTCACCACCAGCGGCGGCACAAAAGATCCTTGCATCACCCAACTGGCCGTAAACCCATTCACCTCTTCCCCGTCCATCACCCCACAAATGTAAAGCCCGTGGGGAATCTTCCGGAGCATCACCTTCTTCGCTTGTTCGTCGAGCACAGGTATCACCGCTAATGAGTACAGTGTTTAGTGTATCAGCTAGAACTTTTGCCCAAAGCCAAACTGAAACCGCACATCGCCCTGATTGCTGATCCCCAAATCGCCGCGCACGATCCCCAAGGGCGAATTGACCCGTAGCCCAACGCCAAAGCCCAGTCCAGTGCCCGGCTTATCTCGCACAACCCCTGGTTGACCCGGCACATCATCGCTGCTACCCAGGTCAGAGGCAAAATCGACGAAGGCGGCACCCCCAATGAAGCGATAAATGGGGAAGCGATACTCGGCAGACGCTTCCACGAAACTACGGGAGGTGGCAATCCGCCCCGTATCCCAACCCCGCACCGAGAAGGGGCCACCCAACACGAAGGCATTGTAAGGGGGTAAATCGCCCACCCAGGTGCCGCCTTTCACATTCAGGGCGACGGTTTCGGGCTGTGCTTCGCCGGGATTGGGGGGAGTCCGGTGGGAAGCGGTAATAAATTTGATGGGAATGTATTGTGAGTAGTTGGCCTGGAAGCGGGTGCCCAAGACACTGGCAGGGCCAACGGGGAAAAATTGCTCGGTGTTGAATTGGGCTAAAGACCCGGAACTGGGATTAACGGGGTTATTCCGAATGTCCCGTAGGGCACTAAACGAAAAACTGAATAAGTCGTCCCGCCCAGTGCCGCTGGCGGTCAGGGGGTTACCCAACTGATCCGTGGCAAAAATATCGCCCCGGCTGTCGCGCATACTGACATTGGTATAATTCAAGCCCCAGTTGCCGTTCCAGCCGCCACCCAACGGTCGTTCCAAGCCTGCCGAACCACCCCAGCGGCGCTCCCGGACGCGATCGCCATTCGCCAGCCGGATCTCATCCGTGAACACATTCGATAAGCCCTGAGTCCGAAAGGCATTGGCATTGTAGCCAGGAACATTCGGTTCCGTGTCGCGATAAGGACTGACAAAGCGAGCGTCAAACTGCACATCTCGCGTTCCAGCCAGAACCGTTGTCCCCAGCCGTTGCCCTAACCCACCAAAGTTCACGTCGGTAATACTGACCGTTCCAAACAGTCCTAGCGTGTCGTTGAAGCCACCGCCAAAGCGCAGATCACGGGGGGGACGCTCTTGCAAGTTGTAGACCACAATCGTATTGCGGGCATCGCCTTCGAAGGTGACATTGGTTTGCTCAAAAATACCCAAAGCTTGCAGTCTCGCCAAATCCTCACGGGCAATGGTGGACTGAAACGCCTGTCCCGGTTGCAACTTGATTTGCCGCCGCACAAAAGCATCCTGCGTCCGATATCGAATCGGCTTGCCATCTGGATCGGTCGTATTGCCCTGCCGATTCACAAACCGCACCTGCACATCGGCGACAACCCCTTCCGCCACTTCCACCACCACAATGCCTTGAGGCGTGGGCTGCAAACTCACGACGCGCGCCAGGATAAATTCATTTTTGGCATACCAATCATTAATCTGCTGCACCGACTGATTTAAGCCCGTGGGGGTAATGGGTTGCCCGAATTGTCCTTGAAAAATTTCGTTGGCAGCGGTCAGCGTCAGCCCTTTTGCGTTGGACAGTTGCAACGCCCGGAGGATGACGGGATTGGCGTAAAACGTTACACTCAAACCCTGCGTATTCGTTCGGGTGGCAACCGTGACGTTCGAGAAGAAGCCCGAATTTTGCAGCGTGGTGATGTCATTCTGCAACTGTGCCGCATTCGCCCCACCCCCCGGCTTCGTCTGAATGATTTCCAACCCAAAGGTTTGCGTATCAGGACTCACGCCCACAATCTGCACATCCGTCACCTGGAGCGCCACATCTCCAGCGGGCGATCGCCCCGGTGCGGCTGGCGCTAAGGCTGGCGAGGTCACGGGTTGACCCACAGGAGGCACCGCAACGGGTTGAGGTGTCACGGCTGGCGGATTCGAGGGGACGACCCAAACCGGATCAGTGAAGGATGAAGGCGGCAGGGGCGTAGTCCTCCCAGCGGCAGGGGGATTGACACTCGGTGGGGACACGATCGCGGGCGCTTGAGGCGTGATGGGGGGTGGCGGCACGATCGGCACCGGAGCCGGAGGTGGCGGTATTTGAGCCGGAGCCATTTGCGCCGCAGCAGGGCGAGACGGGGGTGGCGTAGCGATCGGCACCGTCGGCACCACAACAGATTGGTAGTCCTGGTAATAGCGAGAATCCGTCTGATTCACGGTCGTTGCCGCCGCCGAAACCTCTTGCGCGATCGCCAATTTCGGTAAGCACAGAGCCACCACCGTCATCGCTCCTGTCGCAATCAGCGAAAGAGCCAGACGCGTCGCAAGTTGGATCAGGGCAGAGGGAGCGCTCAAGGGAATCCAGGAAGAGACGACACAATGATTAAGAGTCCCACCAAATCGAGCCTGGAACAGCATCGGTCTAGTGAGGCACCCTACATTCTGCACAGATCCGTGGAAATGGCGAAAAAATTTTGGAGGGGAGGGAGAGGGAGGAGGAAGTCAGGAGTCAGGAGTCAGGCTTCGACGTGAGCGCTCAGCCGAACGTAGTCAGGAGAACAACCAGGAAACAGACCCGTAGAGACACGCCGTTGGCACGTCTCCCCAGGAAAACGCGGAAGTAGCCCCATAGAGATGCGCCGTTGGCACGGCTCCCCAGGCAGAACACAGAAATAGAATTGGAAGAACGTACCGCCAGCACGTTAACCCTAATTGCCGCTCTCCTGACTCCTGACTCCTTCCTTCCCCGCCCTCTTATCCCTCCGCTTCCTCCCCTCCCTCCTATTTTCCCCCTCCCGGCTCCGCCATCAACGCTGGACCTTGCGGCAGCAGAGCGATCGCAGGGTTAGTGGGCAGCGCCGCACCATAGAGATCAATGAAGCGTTGGAAAAGTTGCATGGTTTCATGACTGGAGACTTTCCCGGAGTTGACCAGTTTGGGAAGATTGCGATCGCTAAGCGCCTGGAGATAGGACCAGTCTTCAAACAGGGTAAGACAAGAGGCGATGTGTAAGGGCAATTGTAGGAGGGGTTTAAACCAACCTAAATCACTATAAATGTCGATAAACAATTTGTGTTCTGTGTCGTTGAGGGGAAACACATTAAACAGGACGGCAATGCGTTTGCCAGCATAGACAGGAATGCTTAATTCGATGGAATAGAGATTATGCAGAATCAACTCGACTTCGACAATCGGTTGCCGCCAAATTCGTAAAGCATTCAGGGAAGATTCGAGAACGGTCTGAAATTTAATCACTCCTCCGATAGATGTTTTTTGGAAATCACTGACTTTGATCACGCGCAGATTATTCAAACTAAAACTATGAATATCCTCTAGATGTTTGAGATTGAGTAGGTGATAAATTTGAGCGAGGTAGGGAAAGGGCAAAATGTATTCTTGACGGATTAGGTGAAACGGCTGTAGCTGCTGCATTCTGACTTGTGTTGCCGCAAACGCATTGGTAAAGCTATAAGAGTCTTCTAGCGCATAAGCAGGCATCATTTCTGCTGAGTTGATTGTGGGCTTGAGAACCAACCAACTCAGAAAGAACAAGGAGGCTGTCACCAGCTGAAAAATTTCAACCGGAGAAACATAGCCATCTGTCAATGCAGCCATCCCGCGATCGACGAGACCAAATAACCAGGAAGGAATCCCAAAGATCCAAATACTATTCCGCAGTCGAGTCACCAACAAAGCTGCTTCGATTGCAGTGTTTGTTGTTTTAATTTTTGTTTCAGTTGTATCCGTTCCGGGCGTTAAAGTGTCGCTAGTCATAGTAGGATTTTGCTAATGCCATTAGTTGCAATGGAACAGGTCGGAAAACTTCATTCCATTGCCTATTACGCTATCCACTGAATGGGTCTTTTTTCCTCTACCGTGAGTGCAGCCTGTCTTTGTCAATGGGTGCATTTTGTGGGTGCGATTCGCGATCGTGCTCTATTTCTTCTGCGTAGAACATGACCATAGAAGGTGCTGGACAGGGCAACATCCGCCGCTCTGTCCAGTGGAGTGTTAGCCTGTAAGAAGCAAGATATGCATCAACAGGTGATGGATCGGTCGATGACTAAGGTGGTAGTAGGACTTTCTGGCGGGGTCGACAGCTCGGCTGCAGCAGCCATTTTGCATGAGCAGGGCTATGACGTGATTGGGTTAACCCTGTGGCTGATGAAGGGCAAGGGACAGTGCTGCTCGGAAGGCATGGTCGATGCCGCCAAGCTCTGCGAACACCTGGACATTCCGCATCACATTGTGGATACCCGCGACGTGTTTGAACAGCACATTATTAATTATCTGGTAACGGGCTATCGGGATGGGATTACGCCACTGCCTTGTTCTCAGTGCAACAAGGCGGTGAAATTTGGCCCCATGTTGGACTATGCCCGCCGCGAATTGGCCTGCGATCGCATCGCCACGGGACACTATGCCCGCATCCGTCACGATGTCACCACGGGACGGTATCAACTCCTGCGAGCGAGCGATCGCACCAAAGATCAGTCTTACTTCCTCTACGATCTGGCGCAAGAAATTCTAGCGCACGTCCTGTTTCCGTTAGGCGAACAAGCCAAAACCGAAACTCGCCGGGTCGCTGCGGCCTTTGGGTTGCACACGGCCGATAAGCCGGAAAGTCAGGATCTCTGCCTGGTGGAAGCCAATGGTTCCATGCGGGCATTTCTTGACCGCTACATTACGCCGCAGCAGGGCGAAATTGTGGATCAGACCGGACGAGTACTGGGTTACCACGAAGGCATTCACCATTACACCATTGGGCAGCGGAAAGGTTTGGGGATCGCCCATAGTGAACCGCTGTACGTGGTGGCACTGGATGCCGTCAAAAATCAGGTGATTGTGGGCGATCGCGCCGCGACTCTAGCGACGGACTGCACTGTGCAACAGGTGAACTGGGTGTCGATCGCCGCCCCCACAGCCCCCATTCGTGGCGAAGTCCAAATTCGCTATCGGGCGCAGGCGGTTCCTGCAACCATCATTCCCATGGAAAATAATCGGGTACGGATAGTTTTTGATACGCCCCAATCCAGCATCACGCCTGGTCAGGCAGCGGTTTGGTACGATGGCGAAACGCTCCTCGGCGGCGGTCTGATCGAGCGAGAAGAGGTTCAGCATGGCTGATTTTCCCAAAGTCACCCTTCACAATCGCAAAGTTGATGCCGTCAAGCGGTTCCATCCCTGGATTTTTTCTGGTGCCATTCAGCAACTCGAAAAAGGGATTGAAGAAGGCGATGTGGTGGCGGTTTACAGTGCCAGCGGCGAATATCTAGCCACCGGACATTATGCCCCCGGTAGCATCGCCGTCAAAATTCTGTCCTTTGCCCCGGTTGATAGCGTCGAGCAGCTATTTTTGGAACGGTTTCAGGCAGCTTTTCAACTCCGCCAACAGTTAGGACTGGTGAACAGCGATCGCACCACCTGTTATCGCCTGATCAATGCCGAAGGGGATGGGCTACCAGGCTTGATTGTGGACTGGTACGAGGGCACCGCAGTTGTGCAGGCGCATTCCTGGGGCATGGTGCAACAACTGGGGCTGATTCGCGATTGCCTGCAAACCGTTTACGGGTCTGACCTGCAGGCGATTTACGACAAAACCACCACCGTTCTTGTCCGCCATCAGCCGCCCACGCCCTACCTGCTGGGCACTCAGTCGCGAGGCAAAGTGCGGGAACACGGGCATCCCTTTGAAGTAGATTGGGCTGAGGGGCAAAAAACGGGCTTATTCCTCGACCAGCGCGAGAATCGTCACCTGTTAGCACAGTATGCCAGCGGTCAGCGAGTCTTAAATACGTTCTGCTATTCCGGTGGCTTCTCGGTGTATGCCGCTCAGTCAGGTGCCGCGCTCGTCCACTCCATCGACAGTTCCGCCCGCGCGATCGCCTGGACAGAACAAAATGTCGCCCTCAACAATCCCCATCAGGTGCCCCACCAAGCGATCGCCACTGATGTCTTTGACTTCCTCAAAACCTGTGATGCCGACTATGACGTGATCATCCTCGATCCACCCGCCTTTGCCAAAAGTCTCTCCGCCCGCCACGCCGCAGTCATGGCCTACAAACGCCTGAACCAACTCGCCTTTGCCAAACTTCGTCCCGGTGGCATCGTCTTCACCTTTTCCTGCTCCCAGGTCGTCACCACGGATTTGTTTCAGGGCGCAGTCATGGCTGGGGCGATCGAAGCCAAACGCCGGATTCGGATTCTCTCCCACCTCTCCCAACCTGGCGATCACCCCGTCAGCATCTTCCATCCCGAAGGCGTGTACTTGAAAGGTTTGGTTTTAGCGGTAGAATAAACTTATCATCGTGTTGCAACATTCAATCATGGTGCTGGGGGTAGTTTTGCTCCTGAATTGAGTTGCACAATTCTTTCCCAAATGATTTGACCATCTGCGTCGCAAAATTTCTGCATAAACTCAAATGTAAATCGATTAACAACCTTTACGTATTCAGCTTGAAATTGTTCGTTGTTCTCTCTTGCTTGATAGCCAATCGGCTCAATAATGTCGGTATACAAGGAAGCCTGGTCAGAGATGAATTCCCAAAATCTTTGTCCACACAGCTTTAAATATTCACCTTTATCTGGCTGATCATCTTTACCATAACAACAGCCATTAATAGCTTGCACATTCATCAGTAAAGAATTTGTTCTCAGTATTTTTTTGGCCTTATTGAAATTATCCACCATTCTCCGAATCTGAGAGCTATTAGCCCAATTGGGACCAGATTTGATGGAAACGATATACCTCACTTGTTCTCGCTCAAACTCTAAATCAATTCCCTCCGAGGAAGACTTTCTACCTCCAAAAGTTTGAGTACAAATGAAGATGGCTAACCCTTCCAGGAAGCCTCCAAATAAACCTTCTTCTGATGAAGATAGGTAAGCTTTCAGCAACTCTTCAACTAGACTACTTGCCGTTATCAGGTTTTTAGCTTTAAAGAGATATGGATTCTTGCGCTTAAGAATAGTTTGCAACTTCAAGTTACTTAGACAATTAATGCGGCTTTCGTGAAAGCGTGGAATATTTTCCTCAACGTAGTGAACGATGGCTTGCGAGTCAACGCGTGGCATATTGTCCAGATTCCTCAAAAAGCGTGTGTTGAAGAGGTTCTAGATTCGCGATCGCCAAGTCGTAATATTCAGGTGAAATCTCAATTCCAACGGAGTTTCGATATAAACCTTGCGCCGCTTTACACGTTGTACCAGAACCCAAAAAAGGATCTAATACCCAATCTCCTTCTTGAGTAAACAGCTTGATGAACCATTCTGGCAAAGCTTTTGGAAAAGCGGCGCTGTGCTTTTTATTGCCACATTCGGTCGGTAAGTGGATCACGTTGGTTGGATATACCTTTTCTCTGCCAAGCCAATTAGAAATATTTTTGCCAAAGCCACTACCGACTTTTGATTCATCTCTGACTTTATCGGTATTGCTGAGTTTTTTCAGTCGAGTTTCAGCCCAGTCTCCCATCGGCACCATGACTGCTTCCTGATACATATTAAATTTTCTACTTTTATTGAATTGCAGACAACGTTCCCACGCATCTCGAAAGCGATTGGGCCATTTGCCGGGATAACAATTTTTCTTGTGCCAAATGAATTCTTCTGTCCATAGCCATCCCTGCTTTCGCATCTCTAAAATCAACTCCAGGACATAAGTATGTCTTTCTCCTTCTACAGCTTTTTCTTTGATATTAAGAATAAAAGTACCAGTTGGCTTAAGAACTCTTAAAAACTCTTGAGTCTTTGGCAAAAACCATTCAACATAATCATCTGGTTTAATGCCACCATAAGTTCTCAAACGACTGTCTGCATAAGGGGGAGACGTGACAATTAGATCGAAGGAATGATCAGGAAAATGAGCTAGTTTATCCAAACAATCACCAAATAAGATGTTAGTTTGAATCTCGCGTTCTAAATTCGTGTTCAAAGACTGACTTGCGTCAAGTATACGGTTAAGCATCAGTACATTTGTTCAAGGTTAGGATTAGTGCTAATTCTAGAGCAAATTCTTAGGCTTACACAAGATTTATGAGTTGCATCTATCGCTTTCGTAGAGGTAGCTGGCTGGTTAGTTGCAATAGCTAGCTATGCTTGCTTGTCCATCCACTCCAGGCAGTGTCGCATTTGCTGTTGCATGGTGGCGCGATCGCTGTGGTAGCGGCGACCATGCCCCGGCAACACCCATTCAAAGGAGTAGGTGGCGAGTTGGTGCATCGATCGCTGCAATTCTGGCCAGGAGTACCAGCAGGCGCGGCGGAAGGCAATCAGTTGCCCCAACTCATCCGACCAGGCGAGGTGATCGCCAGAGAATAAATATTGCTGATTGTAGAGGAGGATGGTGTGTCCTTTGGTGTGACCAGGAACGGGGATGATCAGTAAATCCGGTGCCAGCGAAACGGGGTCGGTGCCCATGAGGGGGATTTCGACCGATCGCGTGCCCGCAGCAATGTCATCCTGGTGCAGAATGCGATCGCAGCCGAAATGATCGTGAAACTTTTGATGATCGGCGACATCATCCCGATGAGTCAGATACAGGTACCGAATGCCACCCAGGGCTTCTAGTTGCTTGACGAGCGGTGGCGCAAAGCGGGGTGAATCCACTAGCACATTGCCCTCTGGTCGCTGGATGAAATAACTCGCCGCCCCAAAGGAATTTTCGGCGTGATAGCCACAGTGATATACCGTATCGGCTAAAGGAATTGGGAAGGTTTGCTGAACGGTCTGAATATCAGCGGGTTTGGTGACGGTGCCAATGGAGGCTGTGGGGCAGGCGAGGAGTGCTTGCAACGCCCGCAGACGTTCTTCGGCGGTGGTGGGTTGATGGTAGACGGCGGATTGGTCGCCGATGTCTTGAAAAATTTCGGGTGCCATCCAGCGGCAGGTATCGCAATCAATGCAGGTGGAGTCTACATAGAAATCACCCGCGACATTTTCGGGACGACGTTGGATTATATGAGCCATAGAGCGATCGCCAAGCAGGGAATGCTTCGATGCTAGCGAAAGCCGTGGGCAATTGGGGGCGATCGCGATCGGGTCATGCTTCACCCAAGAAAAAACTTGCAAGTCTCAGTGTGCTGACCTGCAAGTCTCGGTTTTCTCTGACTCAGAGAAGCAAGAATGCAAAAGTAATTACGGCAAGGGATGTGCCAATAAGTCGGGAAAGAAGTAATTGAAGAAAGCCCACATGGAGACGGCGATCGACACCATGACGACAGCCAATACTGGCGCTAGAGACAAGTAGCGAATCAAATAATGGGGTTGGTTAGCAGCTTTTTGAACCATCTTGAATGCTCTTTTCGGAAACCACACTCCTACGGTAGTCAGTCCTGTCGCAACACTCTGCTAACTAGCGAGGGAACTATCATGAAGCTCAATTGTCACCAGGGATACTAAGAAGCTTGAAATCTACCGTTATCCGCATTCGGTGAAGCAGATAGACTCCGTGCAATATGGCTGAGCGATCGCGGAAGTAACTCATTGCAGAAATAGTACTTAAGTACTAAAATAACCAGAGGTTTGGCTTGTGGTTGGGGTTGAGCCACTGCAAGGATATTCGCTGCACTGGATTGGTAGAGCTGATGAGACTGAAATCGCTGTTGATCGGTACCCTGGCGGTGTTGATAGTGGGAGTGGGGGCAACTTGGCGGGTAGGGAGTCTGGGCGGCAAATGGGCCTGGAGCATTGCCTCGACCTCGACCTATGTGCCTGATCCGAAGGACATTAACTTTTACTATCCCCTGCCCGAAGTCGTTGAAATGACGAGTCCGTTTGGCTATCGAACCCATCCCATTCATGGCGATCGCCGCCTGCATGCGGGGATGGATTTGGGTGCGCCGGAAGGGATGCCCGTACTATCGGCACACTCTGGCTATGTACGGTATGCCGACTGGGGCGATGGTTACGGCAAGATGGTGATTGTCGAGTATGCCGATGGCAAATATCAGACGTTGTATGCCCATCTCTCGGAAATTTTGGTGAGTGATGGGGAAGCGGTGCGACCTCGGCAGGTGATTGGCAAGGTGGGAAGTACGGGTGGCGTGACGGGACCGCATTTGCACTTTGAACTGCTCCGCAAGCAAGATGGCGATTTTGTGGCGATCGATCCCGCCCCTCAAGTGAAAGCAGTAGAAGCGTTTGTGGCGATCCGTCCGCCGGAATCTAGCCCACCTGCCCCAACTACCGTTGCCAGTCAACCCCCCTGGCAAGCACCTGCTTTGGATGGACAATCGCCGGCTCCGGTGGCGGCAGTCCCTTCAACCGCGATCGCGCCGCCCTCTACCGCTCCACCCATCAACCAAGACATTATCCTGAACTTTGACCCTTAGAGCCCTGCCAGCCTAACGACCAAGGGTAAAGGCGAGTCGCCATCAGGCCTTTCCACTTAAGCGCGTTTCTAGCGGATTGCCCAATCACGTCACTACTAGGGCTTGCATGCGAAGCCCCAGCGTTGCCCTCTGGAGGGG
>JAIXVO010000278.1 GCA_027482985.1 Cyanobacteriota bacterium | reverse complement strand
GCCTGAATGTGCTTTAATTCGGCGACTTCGGCAGGTCATGCGTGGTTCTCAGTGTAACTGCGTGGTTCTCAGTGTAACAAAGGGTTGATTCAGGGTTCATTTTCACACGCGACTGCAAGGGAATGAGAAATTATTTTTATTCCTGGTTTTGATGAATTTTTTCATCACATCTAACCGTCATCTGAGCGTGAACATCTACAATCGAGTCTTCTTTTAGGAAGTCAGAATGGACGCAGTTGAAAAGAGTTAAATCGTGGTTTGGGTGTTCTCAAATTGAGCGATCGCTTCTTCTAAAATTGGGTACCATTCACTAGCATCAACCCATTTGATGTGGTGTTTGACTTCAATGCAGTCAATCATTTCCTCGAAAAAACTCTCGTTGGGCGAGCAAAGTCGTGGTTAAAGGTTTAACAGGTCTACTGTCTGGTAAGTCGAAAGGGATTGGCGTAGAGCTAGCCCCCGACCGGATTAACATTGCGCAGCTACGCAAGCAGGGGCAGGGGCTAAAACTGTTAACCCTGGCTTCCGCTCCGGTGCCCGAGAATATGTTTCATGAGGGGCAAATTGTGGACCCGCCGGGCATGGCGGAATTGCTCCAGGAATTATTGGCTGAACACAAGATTAAAACCAAGCAGGTATCGTCGGCGGTCATGGGTGGACGCGATACCGTGACGCGGATTATTCCAGTGCCAGCGGAATTGGATGACGGCGAATTGCGGGAAATGGTGTTGAACCAGGAAGCGGGGCTTTACCTGCCGTTTTCGCGCGATGAAGCCGATGTGGACTATCAGAAACTCGGTTTGTTTGTGGATGAAGACGGGATTGAAAAGTTCCGTGTGCTGCTGGTGGCGACTAAGAAAGATGTGACGGACGCTTACATTCGCACCTTCGAGGCGGCGGGGTTGCGGCTGAATGTTTTAGAAATTACCAGTTTTTCGTTAATTCGCACGATTCGGGAACAGCTCCGCCAGTTTTCGGCGCAGGAAGCGGTCGCGATCGTCGATATTGAGTTTGAGAGTACCGAAATTTCGATCGCCGTGGATGGGGTGCCGGAGTTCACCCGGGCGGTGCCGATTGGGACGTATCAAATTCAAAGTGCGTTGTCGCGGGCGATGAACTTGCCGCCTTCTCGCAGTACGGAACTGTTGCAAGGGATGACGATTCCGATCATGCCCACCGACACGATTGGCAGCACCGCTAAAATGGGCGGGACCAATCCGGGATCGGCAGCGATGTTGCGGATCATTGGCGAGTTGGCGGACGAGTTACGCCGCTCGATCGATTTCTACATGAACCAGGGCGAAAATGTCGAAATTGCGCAACTCCTGTTGGCGGGTCCCGGGGCGGCGATCGGGCAACTGGATGAGTTCTTTACGCAGCGCTTGAGTTTGCCCTGTAGTCAGGTCGATCCCATTACGTCTTTGGGTTTAGAAACGACGGAAGAAGTAGCCCCCACCCAACGACCCGGTTTGAGCGTGGTATTAGGTCTAGGATTGCGGGAGGCCCTGTAGCGATGTACGGACTTGACGTTAACTTTTTGAACGATCGCCCGGAGTATCGTCCGGCGGTGAAAGAACGACAGCGGGGAGCCGCGATCGCGCCGGGCGATCGACGAGTTACCTTCCTGGGCTTGGGGCTGGGGTTGGCGCTGTTGGCGTTGACGGGTGGTGCTTGGCTGTTTCTGCAAACCCAAAATAATCAATTGCGGGAACGGCAGGTGCAACTGGATCAGGAGTTGGGGTTGTTGAAGGCGGAACAGGCTAACCTGGTCAAGCTGAATAGCGACACGCAGCAAATCAAGGATGAGACAGCGGCATTAGCGGGTGTCTTTAACGCCATTAAGCCCTGGTCTGCTACCTTCAATGAAATCAGCAGTCGCACGCCACCCAATGTGCGGATTGTCAGTATTACCCAGAAAGAACTACCGGCTTCGGCTCGACCAGCATCACCCGCGCCGTCTCCCAGTCCCTCTCCGGGTGCTTCCCCAGCGGCTACTCCAGCGGCAGCACCAGCCCCACCGCCGACGGGCATCATTGAGATTAAAGGGCAGGCCAACTCGTTTAATGATGTCAACGACTTTCTGCTCGTCTTGCAGAACTCAAAGTTTTTGAAAGGGGATAAGACGCAGATTACAGCGGCTCAATTGGGTGAACCGCGCACGCCCCAGCAAATTCAAGTCGGCAAGCAAACGAACACCAATACGGGGGGAGGGCCGCAGCCCAAACTGCCGCCCGAAGTTGCGTTTACGATTCAAACGGAACTGACGGATGTGCCTGCTTCAGAGTTGTTGCAGGAATTGGAAAGTCAGAAGGCGACCGGGTTGGTGACACGGATTGAACGATTGCAACAAAAGGGGGTGGGTAAACCATGACCGCAGGTGGAGATTTTATTCCAGATCAGGCGTTTGATGCCGCTCCTGAATATCCAGTCGTCTTTGGACTGCGGTTTACCCCTGTTGTGACGGGGATTCTGCTGGCCTTATTGGGCTTGGCGGGAGCAGGCGCGTTGTTGTTTTACCTGGTGTTACCCGAATGGGAGACCTATCAACAACTGAAGACGCAGGTCGAAGAAACGGAGACGCAACTGCAACAGCAGGAAGCGATTAAGCAACAAATTAGTACGGCGAAGCAAAATTTGGAGGCGGCGAAAAAGCAGCGGGATGATGTGTTAACCCTGTTTGCGAATGAAGCCTCGCTGGATACGCTATTGCTGGATCTGAACCGCCAGGTGGATGCCCGGAATGCGGATTTGTCGCGGCGACGGGAGCAAAAGTTGGCGCAATGTCCGGCGGTGGTGCAGCAAAACTTGCAGGAGTTTGAGGAAAAGGTGGGGCCGCTGGCGACTCAAGCTCGCCTCAAGACTTTTACTCCCCTGGCGGATAAGTCCACGGTGATTACCGATAGCTCCTATGGGGCGGCGGTGAATGGCAAGCTCAGGCGGCAAGTTGCCAATGTGGAGTTGGTGGGGAATTTCGATCAAACTTCGGCCATTTTGCAGAGTATTGAACGGTTGCAGCCGTTGTTGGTGATTCGGAATCTGTCTTCGACGGCAGATGAGCGGTCTAAGGGGTTTGTGCCTTTACCTGGGTTTCCCAGTTGTTTGCCAGATACCCAAATTACGACCAAGTTTCAGTTAGAAGCTTTACTACCCCTGTCGGCAGCGGATCGAACCGCCGCTCAGCCAGCCGCAGCGCCCAAGTAGTTGAGCGGTGGATGCGAGATACACGCCTAGTCTTAAAGATGTGAGGAGGGAACCGTGAAATCGGCACAAGCATTGATTGGAATCAGTTCAATTGGATTTTTAAGTGGGGCAGCGGTGCTGCTCGCATCTGACGGCGCGATCGCGGCTGCGAAAGTGACGGGTGTGCAGGTGAATGCCACTGCCACTGGGATGACGCTGGTGTTGAAGACGCAGGGGGGCGATCGCCCGCAGGTGTTTTCGGTGAATCGAGGCAATACCTGGACGGCGGATTTGGTGAATACGCGCTTGCAAATTGCGGGGGGGCGTTATCAAAAAGCGAATCCGGCACCCGGCATTGCCAGCGTTTCGATTGTGCCGATGGATGGCAACAGTGTCCGGGTGACAGTGGTGGGGCAGGCGGGTGCGCCTACCGGACAGGTGAATCGTGCCAGTAATGGTGATTTGGCGTTTAGCCTGACCAAAACAACGCGATCGGCCACAGTGACACAGAAACCCGGCGCGAAACCCAGTCTCAAGTCGGCTAACTTGTCTCGCGTCACGCAACAGGGCGCTGTAACTCCGGCTCCCTTACCAGCGTTACCCAATACGATTCCGAATATGGCTCAAGCAGCTCCCATGCCGCCGACTTCGGTCGCTCAAGCCGCCCCCTCTGCCAGCCCATTACCTCCCTTCCAGGGCGGCACGCCGATGGTGCCCAATCCCAATATTCAAGTAGAAGGCAGACCCTACTCGCCGCCGCCCCCTGTCCCCCCCTTCGCGCCGTTGCCATTACCCCGAGCCGTTGCGCCGCCAGTGGGTGATATGGCGATCGGGCAACTGGATACTACGCCTGGATTTATTGACTTAGGTACGAACGAACGAGTTCCTCGTCTGGTTTTAAGAGACGCTTCGGCACGAGAAGCTCTGGCATTACTAGCGCGATCGGTGGGCTTAAACCTTGCCTATGTGCCACCTAAACCACTTCCTGGTCAAACCACGACGGTTATTCAGCAAGGGCAACCAGGCCAAACGGGGCAAGATGATCAAGGACCCAAGATTACCTTAGATATTCAAAATGAACCAGTGCAAAATGTGTTTAACTACATTTTGCAAATTGCTGATCTGGAGGCGAATCGCGTCGGACGGACGGTTTTTGTGAGTCCTCGACTGCCTGATACTGCCAGAAACTTAGTGAGCCGGACAGTGCGCTTGAATCAAGCAACTGCTGCTGGCGCATCTGCCTTCTTGAGTAGTTTAGGTGCTTCGACGTTGAGATCTGTGGAAGTGGTTCGGATTGAGCAGGTTGGGCAAGCTCCTAACCAGCGATTTGTGGAAACTCGGGATACTCAAATTCGCCCACTAGAAGCACAAGAAGGAACGGCTCCTCTCCTCCTACGGGGCTTAACAATTGGTGTTGATGAACGGTTGAACTCTGTCACATTAGTTGGCACTCCCCGCCGGGTGGAAGTCGCGACAGCGCTGCTAACTCAACTAGATGCTCGTCGTCGGCAGGTTGCAGTGAATGTGCGGGTGATTGACGTTGATCTGTTGTCATTTGAACGATTGGGGGCTAGTTTCTCCTTTGGCGTAAACGATTCCCAATTTGTCAATAGCGGTGGGGTGGCCATTCTGAACTTCGGTCAGAGATCGCCCTCCTTTGCCAACGTTGATACGCCGCTCACTCCAGGCAGTAACTTGGGTCTTCCAGTGACAACAATTGGTGGGATTCCGTCTGGTATTGGTTTTAGCCGGAATTTCTTGTTGCAAGTGCAGGCGGCTGTGACTAATGGGAGTGCTAAAATCTTGACTGATCCCACGCTGGTGGTGCAAGAAGGTCAACAGGCACAAGTGCAACTGG
>JAIXVO010000688.1 GCA_027482985.1 Cyanobacteriota bacterium | reverse complement strand
GGTTTATGGCCTGGAGACTTTCCTTCTGCGTACTCTCTCAATTTCGGAGTGAATTATGAACCAACCTGTTAACCTCTCATTAGAGCAACAGTTCAGCATCCGGTCGTTTGAGACTCAGGTCAATCAGATGAGCCGGGAGCAAGCTCAGGACTTTCTGATCCAGTTGTATGAACAAATGATTGTGCGGGAGAACATGTACAAGCAGTTTCTCAAGCATCAGTGGGGCTTAGAAGCAGGTCCGCAAATGCCGTAACGCCCAGTTGCGCAAGAACGACCTCCGTCTCTTGCTTAGTTCCAGGCGGGAAGTAAGCTGGGGAAAATGGGGCGTTAAGCGCACTTTAACCGAGTCATTTGAGTTGGTGGAAGAAAAAAGCGGGTTGACCTGAAGTGAATCACATTTGAGCGGGAAAAGTTTGGGCGCGATCGCGGTGAGAATGCTACTGTAAGGGCAGTCCGCCTGAGAACTCTTAACCTGTCTTATGTTTCGACGTTTGCTTATCGCTACAAATTTGGCAGACGGGCTTCAGCGCCTTGTGAACTTTGTGCCAAGTCTGGCCGCTGCAAGTATTGAACACATTACCTTTTTGCACTGTGTCCCGTTGAATGAAGCTGGGGCGATTCCCCGACTTGACACAGCCAAGGTAGAACAAGCGCAAAAAATTCTGGTAGCCGCTCAAACTGCTGTGCCTGCTGGCGTAACGGTTGAGGTCAAAGTGGAGTCGGGTCGCCCTACCGATGTGATCGTGAAGGTGGCGAAAGAGCAGCAGGCTGATCTGCTGATGGTGAGTTATTCGCTGCGAAATGATTTGTCAGAGAAATTGTTTGGTAGCACGACGATCGATTTATATCGCCGCACCCCGATTCCCCTCCTGTCGGTGCGGCCTCAGTTGATTTCCACTTACACCACTGAAGAACTGGATTTGCGGCTGCGGCATCTGTTTCGCCATTTGATGGTGCCCTACGATGATACTGAGGCCGCCCAGTATCTAGTGGCGCAAGTCAAGCAACGAGTCCAGCAGCAGGCGCACTCGGTTTTGCAAGCGTGCAACTTACTCTGGATTATTGATGATTGCGATCGCCGGGACATTCCCCGTGAACCGTTTATTCAGGCGGCACAAACCAAACTCGCCAGTGTTCAAGCGGAACTTGCAGCCTTGAACTTGGATGTGGTGGCTGAAGTGAAATCGGGGACACCCGTTTTAGCTGTGATCGAAGCATCGCTAGAGCCTGACATTAGCGCGATCGCGGTGTGTGGCAATGCCCGCAACAGCTTTTTGCAAAAGTCGATCCCCAGCTTTACGCAATCGCTACTCAAACATAGCTGGCATCCCGTTTTGTACTTCCCGCTGGTCAAGTAACGCGATCGCGGCACCCAAATGAAATTACCCGGACTGAATGGATCGGTTGTCACGACAACTGATCCATTTGCTTTATTTGGCAATAATCTGTTACATTTATTTACAGATTGAAACAGAAGTTAACGGGAGTTCGAGATGATTATCTTAACGGTGTTGTTTGTGGTGGGTTGGATGGCAGTGGCCGCACTGGGAACGATGGCATATTTCCGGGGTGAGCAGTCCAAGCCCATTCATGAGCGCAACTGGCGATCGCAGTCCTTTGAGCAACTCTCGGCCGCGATCACCGGGAATGAGATCGACTACACGACTCGCACTCCGGCAGCTCTGATCACGCTTGATGCTTACTCCAGTAGCTTACTGCCCGACGCTTAAGGATTGTGCCTGACGAGCATCGTCTTCAGATTGGGTCTGGCTAAGGTTTGATTTTTCCCACGGTACCTGTCCCTCTTGCTTCTCTCCATAGGCAAGGGGGACTTTTGTTGGGTTGTGATTTGCGTCAACAGTCAAGGCGACTAAGCCTCACTTGCTTTTGCGTTTAACATCAATCGCCCGCCCCGCTTAAGCTCACTTCGAATTTTGGGAATTCCACCGAAGATGAAAGAGTCAAATTCTCACTGAAGTCCCTGTCCGCTATGCAGCCCCAACATTATTGCCACACCATTCGCTTCCGTGGAAGTGCCCATCCCCAAGGTCGGTATCAACTCCAGATTTTTGAAGTCAAGCCCGACGGTCACCTCCAGTACCGAGCGCAGTGGACTTTTGCCACACACAAAAGTGTAATGAGTTTTCTGAATCACTACTTTCCCCAGAGCCAAGCCCTCACTTCATCCGGTTCACCGAATCTGAGCTTTGATCAGGTGCCCGCCATGTTGCGCCTCGTCGGACTGCAAGCGGCTTGAGCCTGATGTGGCACGCGCTCCCAACGCAAAAAGGCAGCGGATCGAAATCTGCTGCCTTGCACTGCATCATCGCGCCATCCGGCTTAACGCTGTTGATGCGCCATCAACGCTTTCAGTTCCGATTCACCCGCTTTCTTGAGTTGGCGAGTTTGGCGCGTGATCAGGAGGGTAAAGACTGCGAGATAACTCAGAGCACTCAGGGCGATCGTGGTGAGCGAGACGTAGGGCATGGCGGCAAAGGGGAAGGCGGAGAACAGCCAAGCGACAGCCATCGGCTCGGAGGATGGGTAAACGCCAATCATCGCCATGCCGATTGGGGGAAGGGCAATCAGCGCGCCAATCAGGAAGGCCGCGACCAGACTTTGGCGTTTGAATTTGCCGAACAAGATGGATTGCGCCAGCGTCGCACAAATTAGCAGATAGAGTGCACTGAAGCCCAGGCTGAAGAAGCCTGCCAGTTTAGGGCTATCACCATTCCAGGTGAGCATCCAGGGGGTAAACAGAATCATGGGGATGGCTAAATTCAGCGCGATCGCCACAATTGCCGGACTTTTATCGCCCCAAACTAAATCCCGTACCAATTCCCGTCGCCATTGTTTGCGTTGATGCTTGGTGGTGCCATCTTTGCGGTAACGCGCCCAGTCCAGCAGGGTTTGGCGGTGGGGGGTGAGGGCGGCGATGATCAGGATGTACCAGAACAGGTTGACGACCATCAAGCCCATCAAGTCGAAAAAGGGTTGTCGGGAATCGGCATATTCGGGATAGGTGCGGAATACGAAGCCGAGGATAAACACTTCAAACGAGAGGGTCATCCAGTAGCTCTGACGTTTGCTGAGGAGCACGCGATTGGGATTGCGGAAGCGCCGGTTGATGGCGAGCCAGTTCCAGCCAGTGGCGATCGCCAGCGTCATGACGGAGAAGCCTAGAAATAACCCTAAATTGTGACCAATATCAATATGGAACCACTCACTCAAGAATAAGAAGCCACGGTCTTCG
>JAIXVO010000675.1 GCA_027482985.1 Cyanobacteriota bacterium | reverse complement strand
GGCAAGCAGGACAACGATAGCGTTGATGTCCGTTGGGCATCTTGCCATGTTTGTGAGCTTTGCCATGACCGCACAGAGGACATTCCATGGCCTAATTGCCAGTGCATCAGCCGCTCTATTCTATCAATCCCACATCGAATTGACGCACGACCGACGCGCTTGATCTCACTAGGAAATTCGTAATTGCTCAACTGGGGTAAATTGACAAAATCTTACAAAGGGATAAATTGACGGTACGACAGAACTTCCTGACCTCAAGCAACCCACGGATGAGACAAAAGATGCTTTGATTCTAGCGTTGTGGGAAGAATTGCAAAGTGACAGAAAAAGCGCCCCCAGAAAACCTCAAAGAATTCCAGTGGACCGCCAGCAAAAGGCTTCAAAGCTGAGGTTAAGAGCGAAGTGCAAGCAGGAGCGCATCAGCGAGAGAGCCACCTGGATCGAGAAGGCGGTGGTCGTCGGTTAAGTAGGCGTTGCTGAATTAAATCAGCCAGGGTGCGCTGATAATGGCTGTGGGTCGGGCAGACGGCGTGCCATACACTGGACAGTTGGCAAAATGTTGAGTCGAAAGCACACTCAAAGTCGACTGTTGTTGCTCGGTATCAAGTTCACAGCGTTCTAGATAAAGGTTGCCAGAATGAGGGAGTAACTGTTGAAAAAACTGTTGGGTCTGAGTCGTCATTCAGTTGAAGATAGACAGCTCCTCCTGATTTCCCGGCATTTTAATTTTTCACCAAAAGCTTGGAAAAACCCAGACAATTGATATTTGATAAGCTTACACTGAGTGAGCTTTTTTACCATCTGGTCGACTTTTCAAATATCCTCTCACCTCCGTTTTTATACGGCACAGTTGTAACGCGATAACTTCTCCCTTAAGAAAGACGCTTTAAGGATAATTTTTTTTTAGTGTGTAATAGTTTTGAGGAAACAAATATGACGCAAACTCCCAATATTCCCCCTTTTATTGAAAGTGATGAGCGTGAGTACCGAGATAGCGGCGTACCCAGTACGGTTGCGATCGCGGGTCATCCGCTTCATCCTCTGATTGTGACTTTTCCAATTGCTTTTTTGACGGGCGCTCTGGGTACTGATCTGGGTTACTGGCTAACTCAGGATCCATTTTGGGCAAGAGCTTCTGTGTGGCTCCTGGGTTCTGGTTTGCTCACCGGACTGTTGGCGGCAGGCACTGGCATGATGGATTTTCTGAAAATCGATCGCGTCAAAAAACACAGTGCTGGTTGGATTCATGCCGTGGGCAACATTGCCGGACTCTTTCTGTCCCTGATCAATTGGGTGTTAAGACTCAATGATCCGGCGGGTGCTGTGTTTCCCCTAGGCATTATTCTCTCGACCGTGGTCGCCGCTCTGCTGGGCATCACTGGTTGGTTCGGCGCGGAGTTAATTTATCGCCACAAGGTGGCAGTGATTGGTTATAGCAGTCGGCATGAACCCTAATGCGAGCTAGTATCAAATCATGATGCGATCGCGCACTTTTGAATGCACAGAGTCGCCCTCTTGATTATTGTTTGAAAAATAATTAAGAGGGCTTTTATATTGTTGTATCTCTTTGTAAATCGAATACATTTCGATTGAAGTTCACCCTTTGGACTGACTGACAAAACTGTTACACCACCACTTCTTTCATAGGTTGAATTAGCGCCAGCGTAACCCGACCAGATTTAGGCTTATGTTGGGTTTCACGATGCTCAACCCAACCTCCCAACAAAATTTGTCAGTCAGCTAGTTCCACCCTTCAAGAGCCTGAACTCTGAGTGTTAAAGGTGACTATTTCTACTGCAATCCGTTGTGACTAATGCAATTGGTAGTCTGGATCTTTCCAACACAGAGGCAGTTCTTCATTGGAGGGAAACACCAAATCTGTTTTAGCAAATTCTTCTGGATCTTGTTCTTCCTGTCCTGCCTGTAAGCGGGCAGCTACTGTCTCTTTAGAAGGATCAATCAAAATATCCGCATCCAAAATTTTCACCAACTCACCAGATTGTTTATCTTTTAGCAGCATAGGATTTGACGAATGAACGTTACTAACAAGTTCTTCTAGAGAATAGATCAGGCTATTTCAAGCGTGACCTATCGCAAGAAGGACTTTGCTTATGACCAAAGGAATGCCGATCGCGTGCCTGCCCAAGCGCGTTGTAACAATGCCTGACTTGCCGCCGGATGCGTCCCCAAAATTTGAAACGGCAACAGATTTAAGTAAAGACTACTATTGGCATAAGTACGATACCCAGCCGCAACTAGCGATCGCTCACAAGTCGCCTGGTAAATCAACTCAAAATTCTCTAAAGTGCGGGGGCTAATTAATCGCCATTGCTGCGATCGCGTGCGCACAATTTGGTAGTGCTCCCGATCGACTAACCAACCATAAAGCTCAGGGTCAAACGGATCGCGGGCTTGGAGATCATCCTGCCAGGCGATCGCGATCGCGGCTGATGCGGCATTGGATATTACAGCTGATCGAGTAATGTTATCAACGTTTCCTTGTTGGAGTAATTCAATCATCTCAAAATAGTCCAACGGTGTTTGATGATTCAGTTTTGTATAGGAAAGATTAATCGTTGGATCGTGTAGGGTATAAATCAATTTTCCATTCATCGGAATTCTAATTAAGGTCAGAGCGTGAGTCGATGGGGTGTCTGGCAGTCCCGTATTGAGAAACCAGGCTTCCAACCCACACGCTTGCGCCAATGCCGTTAAGATTGCCGCCGTACCGCCACAAAAATGTCCCCCCTGCCAGCGCCGCATAAACTGAAGATGTTCCCAAACGGTAATTTGGCCCTTGTAAATCTGCGCCCAATGCCGCTCTCCGGCTTGCAGAGATTGGCTCCCGGCACTGAGCGACCAGGGCGTTACCCGATACACATAATCCCGTAAGGAACAGGCCAGTTCCCAAGCTGAATATTCAGTTACAGGCATGGGCAAGTACCTCCAAGCGTGGGCGCGATCGCCCACGCTTGGAGGTACTTGCCCATTGTGACGACGCGCTGGACTGGGCGATTGCACCAGCGGGAATGCTGCTAATGAAGCCAGCGCCCCGTCTAAACGCCAACCGTAACTTCCCAATTGCGAGAAGAAGCCTGACAAGGATTGCATAAGCCAAATTGTGAGGAATGTTGTGCTTAGTTCACCCTTCACTCAAATATTTTGCGATCAGGAGATTTTAATTCTTTGCAATTTTGTTTGTCGCCTCACGCGTACCTCTTCTCGTCATTCCGCCCAAAACGTGCCAGCGGCATGTCTCTACCACAACCCCGCTCTCACCCCTTCTCCTAACTTCCTGACTCCTGTCTCCTCCCTCCCTTTCCCTCCCTCCTCTCCTTCCCCTCGCAATCTTTCGTTGCGGTAATCCTTACTTCGTCAACTTTTGATGAAAATAAATACGCGCAGCCAGCAGAACTCAAGGGTATGATGCCAACGGGTCAATCATCCATGAGGCATTACTTATGAGCTATCGCATGAATCGTCGCGCCTATGCGGAAACCTTTGGGCCTACGGTGGGCGATCGCGTGCGCTTAGCGGATACCGACTTAATCATTGAAGTGGAGCAGGATTACACCACCTACGGCGATGAGGTGAAGTTCGGGGGCGGCAAAGTGATTCGGGATGGCATGGGACAATCGCCCATTACCAATGCCGAGGGTGCCGTGGATGCGGTGATTACGAATGCCTTGATTCTGGATTGGTGGGGGATTGTCAAAGCCGATGTGGGGATTAAGGACGGCAAGATTCACGCGATCGGTAAAGCCGGTAATCCTTACATTCAAGATGATGTGAATATCATCATTGGCCCTGGCACGGAGGCGATCGCCGGGGAAGGGATGATCCTCACGGCAGGCGGGATTGACACCCACATTCACTTTATTTGTCCGCAGCAAATTGAAGTCGCGATCGCCGCTGGCGTGACGACAATGATTGGCGGGGGGACTGGCCCTGCGGCGGGGACGAATGCCACCACCTGTACGCCGGGTCCCTGGTATATGCACCGGATGTTGCAAGCGGCAGATGCGTTTCCAATGAACCTCGGCTTTTTAGGGAAAGGCAATGCGGCAAAACCTGAAGGTCTGCGAGAACAGGTAGAAGCAGGCGCGATGGGGCTGAAGTTACATGAAGATTGGGGGACGACACCGGGGGCGATCGATACCTGTCTTAGTGTCGCCGATGAGTACGATGTGCAGGTCGCCATTCACACCGACACGTTGAATGAAGCCGGATTTGTGGAAGACACGATCGCCGCCTTCAAAAATCGTGTCATCCACACCTATCACACCGAAGGGGCAGGCGGCGGCCATGCACCTGACATCATTAAAGTGTGCGGGCAGGCGAATGTGCTGCCCTCTTCCACCAATCCCACCCGCCCCTACACCGTCAACACCCTGGATGAACACCTGGATATGTTGATGGTCTGTCACCATCTCGATCCCAGCATTGCCGAAGATGTGGCCTTTGCCGAATCTCGCATCCGCCGCGAGACGATCGCCGCCGAAGATATCTTGCATGACCTGGGCGCGTTCAGTATGCTGTCATCGGATTCGCAGGCGATGGGTCGGATTGGCGAAGTGATTATTCGCACCTGGCAAACGGGACACAAGATGAAAGTCCAGCGGGGCTGGTTGAGTCCGACTAACGAGGACGGCATTGGCGGCATTGATTGGGGCGATCGCAATGACAATTTCCGCGCCAAACGTTATGTCGCCAAGTACACGATCAATCCCGCCATCACCCACGGCATTGCGGGTTATGTCGGCTCGATTGAAGTCGGCAAACTGGCAGACCTGTGTTTGTGGCGACCCGCCATGTTTGGGGTAAAACCAGAACTCGTCCTGAAAGGTGGCATGATTGCCTGGGCGCAAATGGGCGATGCCAACGCCAGTATTCCCACCCCGCAACCCGTCCACATGCGACCCATGTTTGGCAGTTTCGGCGGCGCGATGACGGCAACTTCCCTCACGTTCCTGTCGAAAGCCGCGATCAAACAAGGCATTCCCGATCGCCTCAACTTACAAAAGACCGCTGTGCCCGTGTCAGATATTCGCCAATTAACGAAGCACGAAATGAAGCTCAACGACGCGTTACCCCACATGGAAGTCGATCCCGAAACCTATGAAGTGCGGGCTGACGGCGAACTCCTCACCTGTGAACCCGCGACGCTGTTACCAATGGCGCAACGATATTTCTTGTTTTAGAGGAAAGAGCGGAGTCAGGAGTCAGGAGCGCGAGCGTCGGCAGTGGGTTGCTGGAGTCGAACCGCGCTGCAAACTTCTGTTAATGGCAAACCCAGAGCCTGGAGTGATCTGGGATGAGAAAACAGATCGATATCGTCCCAATGCTGCTGGGTAGATGTTTTGCTGCGCAGTTGGGATGTTGCTACGGTAAAGGAGCGATCGCAAAATCGATCACGCCTTTACCGTAGCCTAATTCACTATTTCCAAGTAACGATTTATGGAGTATACTAAGCGTAGTCGTTATGAGTTTGGTTAGAAGTATGGCTACCTTACCAGTAGAGAATGTTGTCATTATTGGTTCTGGTCCGGCAGGCTATACCGCCGCGATTTATGCGGCTCGGGCCAATTTGAAACCGTTTGTATTTGAAGGCTTCCAGGCAGGGGGCTTGCCCGGTGGACAACTCATGACCACGACGGAAGTGGAAAATTTCCCTGGCTTCCCGGAAGGGATTACGGGACCGATGCTGATGACCCGCATGAAAGAGCAGGCATTACGCTGGGGTGCCGAGTTGGTGACGGAAGACGTGACCGAAGTCGATTTTAGTCAACGGCCATTCCTGATTCGCTCCGAAAGTTGGGAATTGCGGGCCCACAGTGTGATCATTGCCACAGGTGCGACCGCCAAACGGTTGGGCTTGTCCAGCGAACATCAATTCTGGAGTCGCGGCATTTCCGCCTGTGCGATTTGTGATGGGGCAACCCCGATTTTCCGCTCGGCAGAACTGGCTGTCGTCGGCGGTGGCGATTCTGCCGCCGAAGAAGCGGTTTACCTGACGAAATACGGTTCTCATGTGCATTTGCTGGTGCGGGGTGAGAAAATGCGGGCCAGCAAAGCCATGCAGGATCGGGTGTTAGCCAATGACAAGATTACCGTTCACTGGAATACCGAATTGCTGGATGTGTTTGGCGAAGCGGATCACATGCAAGGGGTGAAACTGAAGCACAAGGAGACGGGTGAAGAGAGTCAGTTGCATGTCAAAGGCTTGTTCTATGCGATCGGTCATACGCCCAATACGTCCCTGTTCCAAGGCCAAATTGAGTTAGACGACGTGGGTTATATCAAGACGCAGCATGGCTCCGTCGAAACCAACATCGAAGGCGTGTATGCGGCGGGCGATGTGCAGGATCACGAATATCGGCAGGCGATTACCGCAGCCGGAACGGGTTGTATGGCGGCGATGTTGGCGGAACGGTATCTGTCGGTGAATAATCTGGTGCAGGAATTTCACCAGACGAAAGAGGCGGAAACTCATGCGGCAGTGGCACCGGAGAAGAAGACTGAGGAGCAACAATCGACCGAGTTTGACCCGACGGCAACTCGGCATAGTGGCAGTTTGGCGTTGCGGAAGTTATATCACGAGAGCGATCGCCCCATTCTCGTCCTCTATTCTTCACCCCAATGTGGCCCCTGTCACACGCTGAAGCCGATGCTCGGGAAAGTGATCGATGAGTTTGATGGCAAGATTCATTACATCAACATTGACATCGAACAAGATCCCGAAATTGCGGAAGCCGCTGGCATTGTGGGAACACCGACCGTGCAAGTGTTTAAGCTGAAGGAAAAGGTGGGCGAACTCAAAGGCGTGAAGCAAAAGAGCCAATATCGCGAAGTGTTGCAAGCCCACCTGTAAAGTCTGTTCGGTCGTGCGTCAATTCGATGTGGGATTGACAGAATAGAGCGGCTGATGCATTGGCAATTAGGCCATGGAATGTCCTCTGTGCGGTCATGGCAAAGCTCACAAACATGGCAAGATGCCCAACGGACATC
>JAIXVO010000518.1 GCA_027482985.1 Cyanobacteriota bacterium | reverse complement strand
TGGCGCTGGTCTACACCCGGCTGGCGCAGAACGACAAAGCACTGGATTTAGCGCAAGAATCACTGGCGCGGAGTGGGCGCGGTCCGGCAGATTATCCCTTAGATGGCGAGATTTTTAACCAGATCGGGACAACGTACTCCCAACAGGGCAAATTTTCGGCAGCGATCGCGGCCTACTACCAGGCGATGGTGATGGTGGAAGAAGCGGGCTATCCCTTTGGGCGGGATATTTCCAAAGGGGGCAAGCCGATTAATGTGATCGAAGCGAATAATCGCATCTACAGCAATCAACGGCCCAGTGAAAGCGAGATGACCGAGTTCCTGGAGCGATCGCTGCGGCTCGATTACCATAACCCCGTCCGGATGCACTCCTGGGCGCGGTACGTCTACGCCATCACCCTCAATAATATCGGGGACACCTACCGTCGCATGGGGCGACCACAAGCGCGACAGTTCTACTTAAGAGCACGAGATGCCAGCCGCTTTGCCAATTCCGTCGAGCAAGAGGCAATCAGCTTGAATAATGTGGGTCTGGCCTACGACCAATTGAGTCAACCGAAACCCGCGCAGGAGTTCTACCAGCAAGCTTTGGAAGTGAGCCGCAAGTTGGGCGATCGCGGATTGGAAGGCAAAATCCTCACCAACCTGGGTGCGTCCTTCCTGCAAACCAACAATCTGACGCAGGCGACTGAATCACTGCAAGCAGGGTTAACAGCGCTGGAATCCTTGCGACCGGGACTGAGCGACAGTAATTTCGTGTCGTTATTTGACACTCAAACCCAAACTTATGAGTTGTTGCAGCGGGCGCTGATTGCCCAGCAGCAGTTTGAACCCGCCCTCGCCGTGGCTGAACGCAGTCGTGCCCGTGCTTTTGTGGAAATGTTGGCGCGGCGGTTGCGGCCAGTAGAGCGATCGAACCAATTGGTGCAGGCGTTGACAATTGACCAGATGCGGCAAGTCGCCAAAACCCAAAATGCCACCCTGATCGAATATGCCGTGATTGGCAATGAGTCGCTTTACATGTGGGTGATTAAGCCCAGTGGGGAGATTGTCTTTCGGCAACAGGAATTGGCTCCCTTCTTGAGTGCCCAACCCAACCTGTCAGAATACATTGAACGAGTCAGACTCACAGGTCTGCGGGTGCGGGGTCGAGATGCGGGTGCGCCGTTGCCATTGGAGACGGGCAGCGATCGCCCCACCTCCGCCCAACTGCAAAAACTCTATACCCTACTGATTGCCCCGATCGCCGATCAGCTGCCCACCGAACCCAATGCGCGCTTAGTCTTCATTCCCCAAAATGCTTTATTCCTGGTGCCCTTTGCCGCCTTGCAAAACGCTTCGGGTCAATATCTGATTGAGCAATACCGGATTAGTATTGCGCCCTCGATTCAAGCCTTACAACTGACGCAAACCGCCACTCCGCGATCGCCCCTCAGCGATCGTCGGAAGACGGCCACCCTGCCATCTGCTCTCGTCGTCGGCAACCCCACCATGCCCGCTGTTCGCCTCGCCGCCGGACAACCCCCCGAAAAACTCTCAGATTTGCCCGGTGCCGAAGCCGAAGCCAAAGCGATCGCCGCGTTACTGCGAGTTCAGCCGCTTACCCGCAACCAGGCTACAGAACGCGCGGTCGTCCAGGAAATGTCCAATCATCGCGTGATTCATCTTGCTACCCACGGCCTATTGGATGACTTTAAGGGACTCGGTGTGCCTGGCGCGATCGCTCTCGCTCCCAACTCTGCCAATCCCCAACCCAACGACGGACTCCTCACCGCCAACGAAATTTTGGATCTCAAACTGAATGCCGATCTGGTCGTCCTCAGTGCTTGTGATACGGGGCGGGGGCGGATTACCGGGGAAGGCGTGATTGGCCTCTCGCGATCGCTCCTGCTGGCGGGTACATCCAATGTGCTGGTTTCCCTGTGGGCCGTGCCGGATGAATCGACTGCCATCTTAATGACGCAGTTCTATCAAGAATTACTGACCGCTCCCGATAAAGCCAGCGCCCTCCGGCAAGCCATGCTCAAAACCTTAAAACAATATCCCCAACCTCGAAGCTGGGCGGCGTTTGTCTTAATTGGCAACGGCGATTAATTCGTACCTCAGCCATTGCCCTGCTGATCTGTGCCCTCGTTGTCGGGGTTATGGATTCGGTGCTTGATTCTGACTCAACCGGAGCACTGGACAGGCTTTCGGCGTGAGTCGCAAGTACCGCAGACACTCATCTGTTTTGAGTTGGCGCAAACTGCGATCGCTGGCTAATTCCAATAAGCCATCCCAGGTCGCGACCCACAAATTCACAGTCCCATTGTTACTGAGTGTTGCCACATATCGACCACTGGGGCTGAAAAAGGCTTTTTCCAAGGGTTCAGGAGATTTATCAGGTTTCGTGGAGCGTAAGATGGTGCGTTCGACACCAGTTTTGGCATCCCAGAGTCTGGCTGTACCATCTGCCCCGGCTGTCACCAGGAGCGTCCCATCTGGATTAAAGGCCCCATCCAGGACTGCCCCCCGATGTCCGGCTAAGACTACTTGTAGCGCTCCTGTTGTCGCATCCATCACTCTAGCGGTGCCGTCCAAACTGGTTAGAAACAGGCGTTGATTATTGGGGCTGAAATGGGCACTGGTAACGACATCGGGCTGCGGGAGCGTGGTGATCAGTTGCCCTGTAGCTACATCCCAAATGCGAGCGGTTCGATCCCAACTGGCACTAATGATTTTGCTGCTATCCCCACTGAATTGGGCTTGTTCCACCAACGCTTCATGTCCTACCAATTGCTGCAACTGGTTTCCAGAAGTTAAATCCCAGACTCGAATAGATTTATCTCTGCCCACGCCTAATACCTTTTGCCCATCTGGACTGAAGGCCAGATATTGCATGGCCGCTGCCGCAGAGGGGGGCACGATCGCGCCAGCTTTCGCCGCTGTCGCACGCTGCAAAATTTGCAGTCGTTGGAGGGATTGGTCGGCTTGGCGTTGCCAAACTTCCACGAGTCCTTCAGTATTAGCGATCGCGATCAACGCTTGATCCCGACTCACAGCCACTCCGGTCAACTTGCCTGAGAATGCCATCTGCTGCGCTAGACTTTGTTCTGGTGCTGTGGTGGTCACAAACGTGGCAATGGGTTGAGCCGGCGATCGAACTGGCTCGGCAACTGGGTTATTTGTGATCAAAGATAGATGCCCAATGTTACTGGTATTTGTGGCTGACGAGGCAGGCTCTTGACTCGGCTTCCCCTCATCCCACGTCCACAACCAATTCCCCACCTGATTGAGCAGGCGACGTAACTGCTCACTTTCTGCCAGGTTTTTCATTTGACTTAGCATATCAGGCGGGGGGGAAGGTTGGGTGGAGGGCGGGAGTGCAGTCGTGACCAGCGGTTCCACTGTTTCCCACTGCTGCAATCGGCCATCTGCGCCAACCGTGACAATCGTTTCCGCCTGAGCCTGCCCCGTTACTGAGGTGCCAGCGGGTTGAGTGGGGTGAGATCGGGCTGCGTCGCTCGCAGGGACATTAGCCTCCGCATGAAAACTGGCCCATTGAATAGACGTGTTCGCTAGTTTGAGCGCAGCAAGTTCTCCCCCGGCATCCGCCATCCACAGTTGCACGCCCCCATCGGCACTGGCAGATGCAATTAACGTTCCATCTGGGCTAAACTGCAATGCCTGAATAGCCGATGGGGTGCCCTGAAGTATCCCAACTTCCTGCCCTGTGACCCGATCGCGCAAGGAAGCCCAGTTGCGGGTTGCCCCCAGAGATCGCGACCCAGCGACCACCAACTGTGAATTCGTTGGACTGAAGGCCAGCGGTAAGCCTGGTGCCTCCTGATTGCCAGGGGCGGGGACGGGCTGGCGCTCCAGGTTCCATTTCTCTCCAGACTTTACCTGGATGACCTGTACCTGCCCACTGGGATGAGCGATCGCTAATTGCTCCCCAGTGGGGCTAAACAGCAGTTGGGGCGGGAGGGGGGGGCGCGTCT
>JAIXVO010000179.1 GCA_027482985.1 Cyanobacteriota bacterium | reverse complement strand
TGCTACTGGTTCTGGTGAATCAGCATCGCAGTGTGAAAGCGTAAACCCGCTGGCGGCGGCAGTAGTGAGCGCCAGCGGCGGTTCTTCTGTATTCTGGTTAAAGCACCTTCAGCAGCAAGCAGCCCATGACACCGACAGTAATGGATCGAGCCTGGGAAGTTTTAGGCAAAATCTTTGTCTTGAATGGCGAGGCATTTCAGACCGCAACCACGGGTTCCCACGGAATGACCTTAGCTGTGCTCGTAGTTTTGCTGGCAGGGTTATCTCTGGCAGTGGGGCAAAGTATTATTTTATTTATTAATCAGGTGCAACCGATTCGGTTCGTCTTCAGCTTACTGATTAGTGCAATTTTATATCTGTTTGAGTTTCTTTTCTTAGTTTTAAGTACCTGGCTAATTTGTTTAGTCCCTGGCTCAGTGCAAGTGTCGCTGCCAGTGCTGATCATTGTTCTAGGTTTAGGCTATGCCCCCTTACTCTTTAGTTTTTTAGGCGCTTTGCCCTACTTCGGCTTGCCCCTATTGCGCCTATTGTCAGTGTGGCACTTGCTGGCGATGGTGGTGGGTTTTGGGGCAGTGACGAATATTGGCGCTGGATTTGCCTTTGGATATGTCGCCTTTGGTTGGTTTGTCAAAGGCTTTTTAGAAAATACAGTCGGACAACCGATCGCCCAATTGGGCAAGTTGATCGCCGATCGCACCGCTGGCGTAGAACTGGCGCAGGATCGGGAAGAACTGGTAGAACGGGTGCGATCGCGCTTCAATACAGTCTCTTCACCACTGATTCCCGCCAGCCAGCCGACTGCCACTGCCATGCTACCCTTCGATGCCGGGAGTCCCTCACCGGATGCCGCCGCCACTCCCCGCGATCGCGCCTCAGAACCGATGATCCCGCCGTTGGCACAAAGTTCTACCCCCCACCAGGGCGGCCAATCACGCCCCGCGAACCGAGATCCTCTGGCCCAACTCGCCTTTCAAGCCAGTTTCATCCCTGAACCAGTGAAAGTGGCTGTGGGCTTACTGGCGTTGCTCGTTCTGTTTATTACTGTTTTGATTCTGTTGCGCCCTATTCGGAATGGCATTTTTGGCTGGTATCAAACCCTTTCCACCATTCCCCGGCTGATCTTTGACCTGAGTTGGATCAGCGTCGTGGGGTTGGTCTTTGCCGGACTGCTAGCTCCCTTTGAAACCCTGGGCTGGTGGGCGGGCTGGTTTGGCGATGATGTGGATACCACGCAGGCGATCGCCCTACAACCCGAAGTCGCGCAAACCGACCCTGACCAACCGCCTACCACACGTTACGTCGTTTACCTGGATGGCGTGGGGCAATCGGGTGAAGCGCATACGCCCGATGTCGAAGAGTTTTTGGCGGCACTCGCACCAGCCCTGCCCACGGAGATGCGATTAGTGCGCGGTCTGATGATGTATTCCGTCCTCAATAAGCCGCTGAATGAAGACCGTCCGCTCAAATTTTTGTGGAACCTGGCCGACGAAAAGCGCTGGCAAAATCCGATGGCTTTATTGGGCTTGCTGGTGAATGTCCGTAACGCGATCATCGTCATGGTGTCTGCCGACCAGCGGTATGGGCCGATTTATAACCGGGGCATTGCGCAGGTACTTTATAACGGGCTGGTGGAACGGGGCTATCAGGCGGGGAGTGGGATTCCGATTACGCTGGTGGGCTACAGCGGCGGGGCGCAAATGTCGGTGGCAGCAGCGCCTTATCTGAAACAGGCGTTGGGTGCGCCGATCGATACCATCTCGCTGGGCGGGGTGATGAGTGCCAATATCAATTTCTTCAAGTTGGAGCATCTTTACCATCTGGTGGGTGAGAAAGATGTGGTAGAAAAACTCGGCCCCCTCCTGTTTGCGGGACGCTGGAAAATTTTGCCCCTGTCTTACTGGAATCGCGCCAACCGCAAAGGGAAAATTTCCATTCTGCCCGTCGGTCCCGTGGGCCATCAAGTGCCGGGGGGCTATATGGACCCCAACGCGTTTCTCCCCGATGGCCGCAGTTTTCTGGCTGCGACGATCGACTGGATTTTGCAAATTGTCACGGGTAATTTGCCTGCTGAAGTGAATACCTTACCGGTTCAGGTCAGTCACTACTCGGTTTACAAACAAGCGCCCTTTAACGATCCGGCCTATTACCCGCTGCATCAAACGGTGGATGCGTCCTGGTATAGGGCGATCGCCCCCTGGATGGGACGGCTAATTTTGCCCGAGCGGGAAGATCGCCAATGTGTGCGGGGCGTGTTGTTGGAAGTGCATCATGCGCCGCCTGAATCTGCGCATCTGGTGGGGCAAACGGTCATTCTCCGCTGGGCACCAACTCCGGTGATGAAAGACTTTGTGCAAGCGGCGCGGCGGGATGTGCATTTTAGTGCTAATGCGGAATACTCCAGTCGTTATGGGGGATTGATTCATCCAGAGCGGGTCAACCAGTGGCAGCAAGTTGGGCCGCTAGAATCGCTGGCGGGTTCGCGCCCGACGGACGATATGGTGGTGATGTTGAATGAACCTGTGGCTGTGACTCCGTTAGAGCCAACAGTTGCCGCCAGATTGCAGCAGTTAAACCTAGCGCCCACGGTGTTGCAAATTCAAAGTCAGCCGGTGCAAATTACGGGTCG
>JAIXVO010000526.1 GCA_027482985.1 Cyanobacteriota bacterium | reverse complement strand
GGGTGGATGACGCGGACTCAACTGGATTTACGGACGATCGGCTGGTTTACGCTGGTGAGTTTGCCCTATTCGTTGAAGTTTCTCTGGTCGCCGTTCCTCGATCGCTATGTGCCGCCGTTTCTTGGTCGCCGTCGTGGGTGGATGGTGATCAGCCAAATCAGCTTGATGGCGATCATCCTGGCGGTTGCGGTGCAGATGGCCGCGATCGCGACGCTCACCCCTGATCAACGCGGGTCGGCGTTACAACTGCTGGCCTTCACGGCGTTGGGACTGGCGTTTCTGAGTGCGACGCAGGACATTGCGATCGATGCCTATCGAGCAGATGTGTTGGAAGAACGGGAAACGGGGGCGGGTGCCTCTCTCAGTATCCTGGGCTATCGGCTGGCGATGTTGCTGACGGGGTGGATTGCTTTTAACCTGGCCGATCGCATGGCGTGGCATTGGGTTTATGTGGTGATGGCGGCGCTGCTGGGGGTGGGCGTGGTGACCTCGATCTGGGCACCGGAACCGAAGCGGCGCGATCGCCCCCCAGAGACGTTGCAGCAAGCGGTTGTCCAGCCGTTTCAGGAATTTGGGCAGCGGTTGGGCTGGCGGCAAGCTCTGTTCACCTTGATTTTCATCATTCTGTTTCGGCTGGGGGATGCGATGGTCGCGAAGATGGCGATTCCCTTCCTGGGTGCGAAGGGGTTGGGCTTCTCCGATGGCGACATTGGCACGATTCGGCAAGGGATGGGACTGATTGCCACCATCGTCGGCACTCTGGCAGGGGGGGCAGTGCTCAGCAAAATTGGGATTAATCGATCGCTGTGGGTCTTCGGCACGCTGCAAGCTGTCAGTAACCTGGGCTATTACTTGCTGGCGGTGATTGGCAAAAATTTGACGGCGATGGTGATTGCCATTAATATCGAAAACTTTTGTGGCGGGTTGGCCACGGCGGGCTTTGTCGGCTTTCTGATTAGCCTCTGTAATCCCCGCTTCTCCGCGACTCAGTTCGCCTTACTCTCCAGTCTGATGGCCGTGGGGCGGGATTTGGTGGCGGGGCCATTAGCGGGAGAACTGGCGCAACGACTACCCACCTGGCTCCCTAGCGATGCCTCCGTGTGGCTGGCAGGAGCGACGGGACAAGGGTGGGCGTTGTTTTTCCTGATCACCCTAGCGGCGGCGGTACCTGGTCTGTTGCTCCTACCGCTATTTGCGCCCTGGAATGGGACATCGCCGTGGATTTACCGAGAGGACGATCAGGATCAGGGGAATTCCATGTAGGATGAAATGAGAGAGCTTTACAAATCTTGAGCGAGATTTTAGAAAACAGCTCTGCTTTCCTCCTATAAAAATTCTTAATTGGTTCCCATGACGTTTTTTCGGCAGTACATTGCACCCTTGTTGATTGTTCTCGTGTTTTTGGTCGCCTTGCTGGCAGTCAGTTCGCGCATCTTCCTAGTGGATGACATGGCAGCTCCGGCTCCGGTGGAAGAGATGGTGTCGCCCAAAGCGCAACTGTCCACCTCGGGTAAAGTCTCCAGCCTGCCCCCCGCCCTCTCTGCTCTGGTGAATGGCTTACCCGACGACGCGGCTCTTTAACACTGCATGGTGGAGCGATCGCCCTCAGTCCACTTACCCGCAGGCTATGTGCTGCGGCAGGGTTCCACGCTGGACCGCGCCTTGTTGCTGAAATTCATGCACCGCACTTACCGGGAATTATCGGCACAAGATGATCTGGCGCATCTGGCGATCACGGTCGAGCATTACTTTTCGCCAGAAACACCCTTATGGTGGGTCGAATTACCCTCCGCTACCGCGCCAACAACTGCACCGAGCGGCTTCCCTTCCACTCGCCACACTGTTCTCCCCATTGCCTGCCTCTGGGTCGGCACTGCGATCGCTCAACTCAACGGCGATCGCCATGCCCATGTGTTTCTCCTCTATGTCGATCCGGCGCATCGCCGCCAGGGCATTGGCAACGCGCTGATGGCTCAAGCGGAACAATGGGCACAAGCTCGTGGCGATCGCCAAATTAGTCTACAAGTATTTCAGACCAATCAGCCTGCCGTCACGCTCTACCAGCAATTAGGCTATCAAGTGCAATCGTTGTGGATGGCGAAGGCGATCGGCAGCGCCACTGAAGTAAACTGCACTACTGATTTAGATCAAAACCCCAGGAATGATTTATCGTAGACGCGATCGCGGATGAGTCCTCCATTCCCTCCGCGCTTCCCCGATTTCCTGTATGCGTAACACTCGCTTTGTTCGCTTTTTTGGCCACCTGAACTGGGCTGCAATTCAAGAAATTGTGGTGCGATCGGGGCAGCAGCGGCTCCCCGGATTATCGGCTGAAATTGCCTTTAATTCAGTCCTGGCCATGTTTCCGGCGATCGTCGTACTGCTGACGGTGGTGGGCATGGTGGGGTCGTCGCAGCAAACGTTGACGAGCCTCAGTGCCCAACTCGTGAAGTATGCGCCGCAGGAAGTTTTAGAGATTATTGACAGCTTTGTGCGCGAACTGAGTCCGGCTAGCAGTCAGGGGTTGTTATCGATCAGTTTTGTGGTGGCGATCTGGGTGGCTTCTGGTGCCGTGAGTTCGACCATGAGTGCCCTCGACCAAATTCATCAGGTGCCACCGCCCTTACTGCGCCCGTTTTGGCAAGCCAAGCTGGTGTCGCTGGGGTTAACCGTGGGCACGATCGTCCTGCTGGTCGCCGCTTCGCTGATGGTCTTCGTGACTGATCTGGCGGTCCGGTTGTTTGTCACCCAGGGCGATCAACTGGTGGAAAATCTGGCGCAGCGATCGAACCTGATGGAACCCAGTGTGCTTACGATCTGGTCGCGCTTGAGTTTGCCGATCGCCCTGGGCATGGTGGCGCTGGCCTTTGCCTTCATCTATCGGTTTGGCCCCAGTCGGCGGTTGCGCGGCACTCCACTGATTCCGGGGGCAATTCTGGCAACGCTATTCTGGGCGCTGTTTTCGGGGATTTTTCGCCTCTATGTCGCCAACTTTGGTAACTACAACCGAGTCTATGGTGCCGTCGGGGCGATCGTTGTCCTGCTCCTGTGGTTACAACTGGGAGCCTTGACGATGCTGATTGGGGCGCAGTTGAATGTCACCATTGGGGCGCGGATGCGGCGGAGTCAGCTGGAGCGGGGGCGATCGCTAGCGGATATTGCTCAGCACCGCCAGCAGAATACAGGTAAAAATCAGTATCCAGAGCACCCCTCCCGGAATGAAGCCTAATAGCCCCACGCCGCGCAGCACCCAGACCAACAGCGTCAGCCCCAGCGCGACGAGAAAAATTTGCGTTGTGCGTTTGAGATGTTTCGGCATCAAGTCTCCTTGCGGTTCCAGTCAATCATAGAACTGCTACACCGCTACTTGCGACCACTGCGGAGACCCGCAATCATGCCACTGCCGATCGCCAATAATGCCAACGCCCAGGCCACATACTCCGGGATCGTCTTCAGCAGTCCCAAGCCCTTCAGCAGCACCAATACTGCCATCATGATCAGGGCAATCCCCACAATATGGAGAATGATCCGAATTACCAGATTGATGGGTTCACTCACAAGCAAAATCCTGATGCGGGTGGATCTCTGCCAAAGCCGAGACTGATATTCTTCAGATCTTCACACTCCTCGTTATTTTCACGCAATAACTTTTGACAAAATCGGAGTACGCTTTGGGAAGTTATTCATGATGATGTTAGACCGCAATCAATCGTTGCGATCGCTACCCCATTCCTTATTTCACTCGTCGCCCCTCTAACCCGTCGCCCGTTCCTTCACCTCTGGAGTTTGCAACTGCATGACTGCATTGTCTACCCGTCCCGCCCTCACTCCGGCTCCCACCGCGACCCTGCTGCCCGTCTCCCCCGCCCTCTTGCAAGGTGAGATTCTGCTAGCAACGCGCACTCATACGGCTTGGGGCGCAGGCGTGACCGCAAAGATGTATGTCCCATTGGAGCGATCGCGGGTCTGGCAACAACTGGTGGACTATCCCCGCTGGCAACAGTACTTCCCGGATGTCACCCACAGTCGCGTGTTGAGTGTCGCCACCCCCGAGGAGTCCGCATTGACGGTAGAACGACGACTGTATCAAGCGGCCAGTAAATCGTTTCTGTTTATTTCGGCTCAGGTCGAAGTGTATTTAAGAGTGGTGGAAACAGCGGAACAGCGGATTGAATTTGAGTTTGAGTCTGGCAGTTTTATTGACTTTGGGGCGGATCTCCAGTTGCAGGATTGCGGCAGTGGCACTGTGCTGACTTATGACGTGCAGGCCACCCCCCTGATTCCCATTCCCAGTCTGTTTATTCAACAGGCCATTCAGTGGGATTTACCCGCCAACATGCGGACAATGCGGCAAGTGATTTGCGCCTAAACCTTCAGATGTCCTCCTGTTGCCAGACTCACATCTGAGATAATTAATTTTTGTCGGTCATAGTTAGGACGGGTATCTGTAGCCAGAAATACCTTTCAATTCGACTTATGTTGCTGATCGCATCCCACTTAACCTGGTCTTTACGCAAGGGGTGTAGGGTGATGAAGTTGCAATGTGAGGAGAACGAGATTATGGTTTCCTGGGCAAACGTCAGTCGCTCGGTTCTATCCACTGCGGCGATTGCGATCGCGGCTGGATTAGCGTCCTGTGGTCCCAGTGCGCCACCCACCACGGGCGGCAGTCCGGCAACCGGAACGGGCGGTGGCGGCACCATTTCGATTAGCGGTGCGGGGGCTTCCGCGCCGAACTCTCTGTATCAACGCTGGTTTTCTGACTATCGGCAAGTGAAGCCGAATGTGCAAGTTAGTTACCAATCGATTGGGAGCGGCGCTGGGATTAACCAATTTTTGGCGCAAACCGTTGACTTTGGGGCAACGGATGACCCCATTAAGGAAGAGGATGCGGCCAAGTTCCCGAAAGAGCGGGGCACGATGATCCAGGTGCCGACGACAGGTTTGTTTGTGGTCTTTGCCTATAGCCTGGGAGGAGTGAAGGGGCGGACGTTGTCGCGTG
>JAIXVO010000599.1 GCA_027482985.1 Cyanobacteriota bacterium | reverse complement strand
TGTCTTTGCCCAATCCGGCATCTGGCAAGATGCTTTAGCCGCCCTCACGGAGTTACGGCGGACGCGACCCACCGATGCCACCATCGGGGATGAATGGAATAGCCTGTTGCGGTCAGTCGGCTTAGCCCCAATTGTCCAGGTTGCGGGTGGACCACCAGTCGGGCAACTTACTCTGGGCAGCAACAGCACCCCCAGACCCTAACACCGCATGCCTGTGGAATCCTCGATTTGCCTGAAAACACTGACGATCAGCACTCAAATTCTGGGGGTTAGCCTGGGCTGGGCGAGTGAGGGAGCGATCGCCCCGATCTCAGCGGCGATCGCTTCACCAGTGGTGACAGCACAGACTTCCACCAGCCCGACCAGCCCATTGCCCCCTCGACCCACACTGCCGCCCCCGGCCGCCCCCCGGCCACCAGAAGTACTGCCCCAACCCGCCCAGCCAGCGCCCACCCTAGAAGTCCCGCCCAGCAGTTCACCGCCAGGGCAACTGGTGCCCGGTGCGGTGCCGGGCACCATTGTTGTGCAGCAGTTTGACGTGGTAGGGAGTACAGTATTCAGTGCGGCTGAGTTTGCGGCGATCACGGTGCCCTTTACCAATCGCCCCATCACCTTTGCCGAGTTAATCCAGGTGCAGGAGACGATCACCAAACTCTATGCCGATCGCGGCTATCTTACCTCTGGGGCGATCATCCCCCCGCAAACCCTCGAACAGGGCGTGGTGGTGGTGCAAATTGTAGAAGGCGAGATCGAAGAGATTCGCGTCACGGGAACTCGCCGCCTGAGCCCCAACTATGTGCGATCGCGGTTAGCGATCGGAGCCCGCCAGCCCTTAAATCAGCAGCAACTCCTCGATGCCCTGCGATTGTTACAACTCAATCCCCTAATCCAAACCATTTCCGCCGAACTGGCTAGCGGCACACGGTTTGGTGCGAACTTTTTAGATGTGCGGGTGAATGAGGCCAAAACCTTGACCGCCCAGATCGAACTGGATAATAATCGCTCCCCGGCGGTGGGTAGCCTGCGGCGGGGAGCCCGCATTGGCGAAGCTAACTTACTGGGACAGGGAGACAGTCTCCAGGTGGGCTATGCCAATACGGATGGCAGTAATGTGATTGATTTTGCCTATGCCTATCCCGTCAATGCCCGCAATGGCACGGTGAACGTTGAGTTTCAGAAAAGTTTTAATCGCATCATCACCGAGCCGTTTGAGCCGCTAGAAATTCGTGCCAATTCCTACAACATCAATCTCAGTTTCCGCCAACCCATCATCGAAACCCCGTCGCGGCTAGTGGCTTTGGGCATATCGGCATATCGGCGGGAAAGCCAAACCTCAATTCTGGATGTGCCCCTCAAACTGTCTGCTGGAGCCGATGAGAGAGGGAATACGCGAATTTCCTCGGTGCGGTTCTTCCAAGAATGGGTAGAGCGAGGATCGCAGTTTGTCTTGGCAGCCCGCTCGGAGTTCAATTTTGGTGTAGGGGCGGTTAATGCCAGCCTGGATAGCCCGCCACCGAATGGGCGATTCGTCCAGTGGCGGGGACAACTTCAGTGGGTGCGGCAGTTTGCGCCGGAGACCTTGCTGGTAGTGCGATCAGATATTCAGTTGAGCGATCGCGCCGTCACCGCTTTTGACCAATTTTCCATCGGCGGGCAAAACAGTATCCGAGGCTATCGCCAAGATTTCTTGCTGGCGGATAATGGCGTGCTGGCTTCCGCCGAATTCCGCTATCCTGTATTGCGGCTGCAGCCGAGTTGGGGCGTGGTGCAGGTAGTGCCCTTTGTTGATCTGGGCAATGTCTGGAACAGTTCCGCTCAAGCGAATCCCGATCCCAACTTTCTCGCCTCTGTCGGGTTAGGGCTGCGCTGGCAACAAAGCAACCGCTTTAGCTTCCGGCTCGATTGGGGCATTCCATTAATCGCTGTCGATTCTGCTCAAAACACATGGCAAGAAAAGGGACTCACGTTTTCGCTCGTCTACAATCTGTTCTAAGTCGCGGGCGACGATGGCTGATGGGACTGGGACTGGCAGGATTAACTCTGCTGCTGACCATCTCGCCCAGTCTGATCGATCGCGTTGCCAGTCGGTCCGTTGCCGTCCCAGCCGCGATCGCCCAGGGGATCACGGCCACCGCCCCCCAACTGCTGCAACAAGGACGGCTCTCCTACCAGGCGGGACGCTGGGCAGAAGCGATTCAACAGTGGCAACAGGCTGCCCAGATCGCCAGGACTGAGGGCGATCGCGACACCCAGGCGATCGCCCTCAGCAACCTGGCGCTGGCTTATCAGCAAACGGGCAACTGGGCCGCTGCCAACCAGTCGATCGCCGCCAGTTTGCAAACGTTGACGAGCACCTCATCGCCCCCAATTCGGGCGCAGGTGTTCAATACTCAGGGCCAACTGCAATTTGCGATCGGGCAATTTGAATCGGCTCTCGCCAGTTGGCAACGCGCGACGACTGAGTATGCCGCGATTCCGGATCAGGAGGGCATCACCCTGAGCCAGTTGAACCAAACTGAAGCCCTCAAAGCGTTGGGTTTGCATCGCCGCGCTCACACTCTACTGGAAGCGCTCTATCGAAATCGCCAGCAACAGAGCGATCGCCTGCACCTGACGATTTTGCTCAACTATGGCGATAATTTACGGTTGTTGGGTCGCCTCACCCCTGTCGCCGGTCAAGCGGATGCCCAAGCGGTGCTTCAGGCGGGTCTCACCCTGGCACAAAAGTTAGACTCGCCCAGCGACATCGTATCGGGTTTAGTAAGCTTGGGCAACACGGCGCGGGTGCAACAACAAATTCAGGCGACGCGCTTCGCCGATCGCCCCAACCAACTCCAAAGTATTTACCAGCAAGAGTTACGGTTTTACCAGCAAGCAGCGACCTTTGGGTCGCCCGAAATCCAACGCCTAGAGGCTGATTTACGGGCACAACGCACCCTGGTGTCGATCGCTGAGCTGACGGCGGCACAACAAGCCCAGGCGCAAAGCTTGACGACGCAAATTGAACCCCAAATTAATGCCCTCCCCCCCAGTCGGCAGTCTGTCTATGCCCGGCTGCAACTGGCGGAAAACCTGATTGCGATTGGGGGAGATGCCGCCAATGGGGTGCCCCAAATTTTAGAGACTGCTGCCGCCCAGTCCGCACTCGTGGGAGATTTTCAAATTCAGTCCTATGCCTTGTGGCGGCAACATTACCATGAGGCGCTGCGATATTACCGCCGCGCCACCGCGATCGCGACGACTCATGGAGTCAGTGCCCTCTCGCCGCTACTCAACCAGCAAAGCCTGTTGTTAGAGGGCACCGAAGAATTGAGCGAGTCTCGTTCGCGATTGCAAGCTGCGGATCTCTCGGCGACGATTCAAACCCAGCTCGAACGGCAACCCGTCAGCCATGCCGCCCTTTACAATCGGATTCAGTTTGCCCAAAATCTGGTGCAGTTGGGTGGAGACAGTCACCGCACGGCAGCAGTCAAGATGCTGGAAACCGTCGCTCAACAAGCCGAGCGCCTGGATGACTTACAAGCGCAATCTTTTGCATTAGGGAATCTGGGCCGGATGGCAGAAGACCAACGTCAGTGGGCAAGCGCCCAAACCTACACGCAACGTGCACTCTCCCTGGCGAAAGCGCTGCAATCTGACAGTCTGGCCTATCGCTGGGAATGGCAACTGGGTCGCTTACTGAAAGCCCAGCAAAATCCTCCCGCCGCGATCGCCGCCTATACCGCTGCTGTTGATAGTCTCAATAGTATTCGCAAAGATCTGGCCACAATCAACACCGACAACGAAGATGTGCAGTTCTCGTTTCGGTTGAATGCCGAGCCAGTCTATCTGGAATTGGTGGATCTGCTACTCCAGGCGAATACGGGAGGCACTGCCAGTCGCAATTTGACCCAGGCGCGAGCGGTGATCGAGTCATTGCAAATTGCCGAAATTGAAAACTTCTTTCAGCAAGCCTGTGAGCGGAAAGTCGTGGAAATTGAAGGGGTCGATTCGACGGCGGCGATCATTTATCCGATTGTGCTGCCTGATCGCCTGGAACTAATTGTCAGCCTGTATGATGCCACTGCCCCCAATCGCGCCCGCCTGCGGCATTACACTGTCCCCATCAGCAGCGCGGCGCTTGAAGGAACGGCGAATAAGTTTCGGCAGGCCTTAGTGCCCAGTGCTCCCACGAGCGATCGCTTGACCTCCGGGCAACAACTCTATGATTGGGTGATTCGCCCTGCTGAGGCCGATTTCGCCAGAGCAGGAGTGAAAACGCTGGTATTTATTTTAAATGGAAATTTGCGGAATGTTCCGATGGCGGCTTTGCATGATGGCAACCAATTTCTGATTCAAAAATATCAGGTTGCCCTCACCCCCGGCTTACAACTGATTGATCCCCAGCCCCTCCAACGGCAAAAATTAAATGCGTTGGTGGCGGGGCTAACGGAGGCGAGACCGGGATTTCCCGCCTTACCCAGCATTGCTTCTGAGGTGAAAAAGATTCATTCGATCATTACGAATAGTCAAGTGATTTTGAATGAGCAACTCACGAATCAGAATTTAGTGCGAGCCTTACAGCAAACTCCGTTTAATACGATTCATTTAGCCACTCATGGGCAATTCAGTTCCAATGCTGATCAAACGTTCATTTTGACGTGGGATCAAAAACTCAATGTTAGAGAATTCGATGCCTTGCTAAAAACTAGTGCCAAACTGGATCCGGTGCCGATCGAATTACTGGTTCTCAGTGCCTGTCAAACGGCTTCTGGCGACAAACGAGCGGCCCTCGGACTGGCAGGGGTGGCGGTGCGATCGGGGGCGCGCAGCACCGTGGGGTCGCTGTGGCCCGTGAATGATGAAACCACCGCTGCCTTCATGAGCAGCTTTTACGCAGCCTTGAATCGTCCGAATACGTCCAAAGCCGAAGCCTTAAGACTCGCGCAACAGGATTTACTCACCCAATACCCTTCACCGTACTACTGGGCCCCCTTTGTCCTGGTCGGCAACTGGTTGTAAATACCGCGATCGCAGGGCTCAGACTCCTGCCGCTCAGTCATGCTGTGGGGGTTAGGGAACGGGGGTTAGGGGCGATCGCTCGGCTCAGACTCCTGACGCTCAGGTATGCTGGGCTAACCAATTCATTAAATCAGGAAGCTGGGTAAAGTCCAGTAGGGCTTCGCCGAGGGCTTCCAGTTGTTCGATAGAAAGCTGTTCGACTTGCGCCGCGATCTCGGACGGCAGAGTGTTCAATCGCCGCTTCAATTGTTTGAGAATGAGCGATCGGCTTTCTTCTTGTCTGCCTTCTTGTCTGCCTTCTTGTCTGCCTTCTTGCCGGCCTTCTTGCCGGCCTTCTTGCCTGCCTTCTTGCAGTCCTTGTTGGCGGCCCTCGGCTAATCCTTGTTCCAGGATGTACTGATAGGTCACAGATTCTTTCACAATCTCCTCCCGCAAGATTTGCTGAAT
>JAIXVO010000352.1 GCA_027482985.1 Cyanobacteriota bacterium | reverse complement strand
CGCGATCGCTCAGTCTTACGCACAAGGGGGTGCTACCTGCCTGTCGGTCTTGACGGACAAGAAATTCTTTCAAGGTAGCTTTGAGTATTTGCGCCAGATTCGAGCTGCAGTCGAGTTGCCCCTACTCTGCAAAGACTTCATCCTCTATCCCTATCAAATGTATTACGCCCGTCTGCATGGTGCCGATGCGGTGTTATTAATTGCCGCCATCCTGCCCGACAAAGACTTGCAGTATTTCTTGAAGATTGCCGCCGCTTTAGGCATGACACCACTCGTCGAAGTTCACACCCTAGACGAACTGGATCGCGTGTTGACACTGGATGGGGTGACGTTGATTGGGATTAATAACCGTAACTTAGAAACTTTTGAAGTGAATTTGCAAACCACCCATGAATTGTTGGCAGAGCGACAGCAGCAACTCCAGCAAAAAGGCATCATGGTCGTGAGTGAATCAGGATTATTCAGTGGTGACGATTTAAGTTCCGTGGCGCAATCCGGTGCCACTGCCGTCCTCATCGGTGAATCCTTGATGCGACAACCGGATCCCGGTCAAGCCCTCGCCATGCTGTTCACGGCATCGATAGCATCGGCATAATAGGACTCCCCCACAGCGCTAGCAGATGGTTCAGCAGCATCTGGTTCGTTTTTATGGCTCCTCTCCTCAACTTCGATCGCACTTTCTCAGGCTATCTTCATGGACCCCATCCCCCTGCCATCGCATATTCATTACGAGCTGCTGCTGCAACTCCTAGAGCGGCAAACCACCTTAGCGGGCGATCGCCGTCCTGTCATCCAGGATCAGCTTCATCAACTCATCATTACGCTGCGCAAAGCTTTAGCTCAACAGAAACAACTGGAAGCGACCTGCGAACGCCATCATATCCCGGTTGACTACCGCTGGTCATTAAATGAACCTAATTCGGAATCCCAGGCTTCTAAAGATTTTCTGAGCTTAGGTCAGGAATAATGCCTGCAATCCGTTAGAATATCTAGACCTTTTGGGTGGGACTCGACCTGACGTGTGGGAGGCTCTGAGTGACCGAATCTAGCTCGATTCAAAGTTCCTGGTCAGTGGGGGACGAAATGGCTCAGGGGTGGGCAGATCCGACGCATCAAGCGGTTGCAAAATCTCGCCCTTTGCAGCTTCATCTTGATTTGGGAGCGCCCACCGAGTCTACGACAGATCTCCTTCTCAGCGCGAATCCTGCGGCGGCGGGTTCAGTCGCAGGCGGTGATCCTTCATCCACTCGGCAGTCTATCGGCGATCGCGACAGCACGCGTGATTCCATGATTGGTGAAGATGAATTAACGCTGCGATCGCAATTGCAAAAACAAGGCGATCGGATCCAGGCGTTGGAACGAGCACTGGATCAATCCATGATCGTAGTGGCAGAACTGCGACAGCAATTGATTCATCAGCAATTTTTAGAAGATCAATTAGCTGCCACTGAAGAAATTGCCAATATCCAGCAGCAAGCGATCACCCAACTGAAACAGCAACTCGCACAACACCCAGCGATCACAACCCGTCAGCGACAGCCGGTGATCATCCCCCTGGATGATGACGCTCCGGGATTTAGTGCAACTCATCCCAGTAATCCCGCGCCCCCTTTACAGCCCACACTAGTGGATTTAACCCAACAGTTAGAGACTCGACAGTATGTCATTGAACAACTTGAAACTGAATTGGATCGCGCCCATCTTGAATTACAAGCCCAACAAACCCTGATTGAGCGGTTACAGCGACAGCCGGACGCTATCGCTGAGCCCCACAATCCCACTTTAGACCAAGAGTTATTTGCGGCAAATTGCAAAATTCAGGATTTAGAACTGCAAATCTCGAAGCACATCACTACCCAAGCCATCTTGCAGCATACCTGTCAGGAATTGGAGCAGGGGCGCGATCGCTATCATCATCGAGTTCAGGAGTTAGAACTACAAACCGCAGACATGCAGGAACAAATTCTGCATCAAGCGCAACAGGCGAGTGAATATCAGACGGCAATCCAACACTGGCGAGATCGATATACGCAAGGGCAAGATTACCTCAACCGCCTCACTGCCTTGGTTCAACCTGGAGTGATCAAGGCGACTCCAGAGCTAACAGAATTACTTGCAGTGATTCAAATATCATTAGATACGCCTGAACCAGAGGAGAAAAATCTATTGATTGGTCGTCCCCCCAAAAGGGATATTCCCGACTTTTTGGCACGCCATCAGCGCTATCGAGTGCGCTCTTGAGTGTTCCATCCCTGGGCGAGACCCGTTATTACTTGCCCATCACTAGATAATGGCACCAATCTATCAAACCGCTACGCTAAGAGGATTGCCGTAGCTGGGTTCCTCGCCGGATCAGGGCTAACCGCAATTGCATCAGTGGGGTGACAGGATTCCAGTAGAATTACCCTTTACAAAAGAAAACATTGTAGAATTTACTGCATGGAACTTGGGATTAAGATAAAGATTGTGTTAGCACAAGGTGTCAGTAATTACGTGGATTTTCCGTATGAGCCATCATAGCAATGTAATTTGCACTACCTGATGTCGGGACACTCCAATGCAAGCCAAACCTTTAACCATCAGTGATATTGTTGCCCGCATTCAACAATTGGTTCCGCCCGGATCGCCTGAACCTGATGCCCCCAAACTCCTGGAGGAACTGAATGCTTTAACCCAGTCGCTAATTCACGAGTACCAAGCTGCTGGCCGATTGCAAGGGGATCCGTTTAATGAAGCCTGGACTCGACCGCTCCATCTATATGAATCGGAGGTGCGATCGCGCTTGACTGGCAAGTCGATCTTAGTCACTGGGGGGGAAGGGTTTGTTGGTGGTTACCTGATCCGCAAACTGTTAGCGTTGGGGGTTCAAAAGATTAGCTCCATTGATAATGCTCGCTGCCCTGCCGGAGCTGGACTCCAACCGATCGCGGGTGAAGCCTCGAACGTCATTCTCTATGCTGGCGATGTGCGGAATTTAGAGACCCTGAGACAAGTATTCATCCTGGAAAAACCAGCGATCGTGTTTCATTTAGCTGCCATTCGGATTCCTGGCTTAGCTGAGAAAATTGTGTGGGAGACGGTTACCAGTAATATTTTGGGCACCCAAAATATCATTCAGGTTTGTGAAGAATTTGGGGTACAAGATTGCATCTTTTCTTCAACGGGTAAAGCTTCTCGATATTGGACAGGAGAAGTTTATGCGGCCACTAAAAAAGTCAACGAGTGGCTATTTGCTGAAGCTGCTCAAACCGGAACGGTTCAGTATGGGATGGTACGCTTCACCCATATGCTCAATAACAGCTCAATGTGTGAGCAAATTGAGCAGAAAGTACAAGCCGATCGCCCCATTAATATCCATGCGCCCGAACGTTATATCGTGGGTCAAAATGTTGGCGAAGCCGTCCATTTACTGCTCAACGCCCTAGTTTTCTCTCAACCTAAACGCCTGCGATTTATTCTCGTCCGTAACTTAGGGTGGCCTACTGAAAGCTTAGAAGTTGCTCTACACCAGATTCAGCGATCGGGAAAGAACTTACCAATTTACTTTCAAGGCATTCCCAAAGGTTACGAAGAATCGTTTTTCTTGGGGCAAGTAGACTGGGATCATCCCACTGAAATCAATACCTTGATTAATGCGCTGGAAACTGAGCATTACCTGAATATTAGTGATTCTGGAGATATCCTTATTTCCGAGACAGTGCCCTTTTCGATCCCAATCTTGCATGACCAATTGACTACTTTAAAGGCGCAATGCACAAACTTGACTCACGCCCCCACCATCATCAAGCATCAACTTGCTGAGGTTGTGCGCGAAGTGGCGTTAAGTTCCTTCAAACAAGCTTCAATCTTCCGAGTCTTGCAAATTCTGAGATGGGGCATTAATCTCAAAAGGTATGAGCAAGGTGACTTTCACTTGACACCTTACCAACCTTTCATTGAATTGGTCGTGCAAAGCCTTTACTGGCGGCTAAATCATGAAGTTTTGGAACGTTCTCAATTATCTTTAGAGGAGTTTGGACGCATGCTTGCAGCCTTAACAACGATCTCGTCTTTACGAAATGAAGTTGAATATCTGCGTAATTTCCTCACTATGATAAATTTACCCCACTCATATGCTATCAGTCAGGTTGCTTAACTTCTCAACCAGATTGCAGCGTCAGGATGAATACTGGCTTGCTTCACCATCAAATTTATCAATACTTCAAATACTGACTGGATTTATCAAGGAATTCTCAATTTCCCTTGAACAAAGTTTCAAAACAGGCGGTTCTAGCGTTAGTTTTCCCCCATATTGAGGGCACTCTTGTAGACGAAAAGGGCATCCGTAATAACAGATGAACTGTGTATCGTTCTGGGAGTATGTGAAATGAACTCTGAACCAACGGCTAGTGATAACTTGCTCCCTGTGACTGATGCAGTCATGCCCGGAGCCGTACCCCCAGTGAGCTTCCCTCTCGACCCCCACAATTTTGACCAAGCGGCAGCGGCCTTTCAGGATGGAGATGAATTAGCTTTTACTAAAGCTCCAACCCTGATGATGGATCTGGATGGCTCGCCTGATCATCCGGTCGAAACTCATGGCAGAAGTGCGATTGATGCGGCTCCCCGATATTATGTGCAAGGGATTGTCATGGGGCAACGAGCCTGCATCATGACCAATCTCATTGCTGGCAGTTCTCAAACTTTGTTTCAGTCTCAAATGGTATGGACACTTGGGCGGAATCGAGAAGCCGCGCTGCCCCTCCGCGATCGCGTCCTCTCCCGCCGCCATGCTGTGATCCTTTACCTGCCCGAAGAAGGATTTTATCTGATTGACCTGAACAGCATGAATGGCTCTTACTTGAATGGCGTGCGCCTGCATCAGCGCCAATTGCTCCAGGATGGTGACCTGATTCGGATGGGCAATATTGAATTCAACTTTTTTCTGAGTACCTCGGTGCGTTCCGTTGAACCCATTCACCCTGAAGTCTTGGCTCGCTTTATCACGCCATCCTCACGTACAGAGAAATTTATTGACTATTCCGAGTTGGAAGAGCCAGAAATTTTGTTCAGTACAACCCGCGAGCACTAACCTTGAGTTAACGAATCGATCGT
>JAIXVO010000271.1 GCA_027482985.1 Cyanobacteriota bacterium | reverse complement strand
TCGTTCATGCCACCCAGGTTGTTGCCAGCTTTATCAAATTCATTAAACAAGTTAGCGTTGCCAGCCGCCAACCGGACAATCAACTTGTCGCGACCGCTAAAGCTACTGGACAGGGTTAAACGAACCCGGTTTTGGAACACGGTTTCATTCCGACCCGGTTGCGCGAACTCATCGGCGAGAGAGAAAATGACTTCCCCGGACAGTTTGGTGGTGGTCGAAAACTGTTGCTTTTCGAGGGTTGCGGTCCGCACTTCCAGCGATTCGACGCGACCCCGGAGAGCCGCTAATTCAGCCGCAAACTCTTCTTGCAAGCGCTTCACCACTTCCAGGTCTTCCTTCTTCACGAAGTCAGCGGTAGCGGCTGCGATTAGTTCTTGAATCTTGTCTAAGCAGGCGTTCAAACCAGCAGCGAACTCATAACGAGTCATTGCCCGATTACCCCGGTAGGTCTTGTCGGGATAACCCACGATACAACCGTAGCGCTCAACCAGGGATTGCAATGCTTGGAAGGCCCAGTCAGTCGGCTTGACATCAGAGAATTGCGACACCGAGGTCACCTGACCAGCGCGGTTAGAACGACCTTCCCGCACGTATTGATTGATCTGGTTCAGGGTGTTGGAAGCATCTCCAGCAGGATTCGCACTGGGTTGAGCGGGTAAGGCTTGAGCCAGCTTTTGTTCAACAGGCAAGCTGACGCTGAGGGCAGAGACCTCGCTCACAGGTTGCAATGCTTGAGTGGTTGAAGTCAGCACTTCAGAAGCGCTTCCAGCTTTCGCGGCTTGAGTATCAGCGGCCATCCCAGGTGCCGCGATCGCCAGCATCGCACCCAGAATTGCGGGGCTAGCCAACAAAGACTTAGCAAACAAATTCGACATAGATTTTGATCCTCCTCACACCAACGTAGGGTAACTGGTTAACAGAATGGTCATTGCAGACCTGCCAAACCGAAATCACACTACAACTTTTCGTTTCCATAAGCGTAGTCTAGATTAAGGTGAGGATCAAGGGACAAAAGTAATCCCCGATACAAAATATTTTATTTAACCGAGGAAAAGTGGCGCGGCTCCAGGGTTTGCGCCATTGTATCCGGAAACCTTAAAGTTGGTGACCTAGGCTCGAAAAAACGGCGCGGTGCTCAAACAGTTGCACCAATTCCAGGTTGAGTTTCTGGTGGGTCGCCTCCTGGTAGAGAATGGCGAGCGCCTGAGCGGGGAGGAGGCTGCGTTTGTACGGGCGATCGCCAGCGGTCAAGGCATCGTAAATATCCGCGATCGCCATCATTTGGGATTGGAGCGGGATGTCGGTTGCCTTTAAGCCGCGTGGATAGCCCGTACCGTCGAGTTTCTCATGATGCCCATAGGCAATCTTGGGCACGTCCTGCAGCGCTTTTGTCCAGGGAATGCGGTTGAGAAATTGGTAGGTATGGGTGACATGGGATTGAATCGAGAGTCTTTCCAACTCCGTTAAGTTGCCCCGCCGCACCAGCAGTTTCTCCATCTCATCCGGTGTCACCAGTGGCTTGTCCGTCCCATCCAGATCGCGATACGTATACTGAGCCAATTCTGCTAACTGCTGCAACGGTTCTGCTGCCAATACTTGCGGTTGATTGGCTTCCACTAAAATGTGCCAAAATCGCTCCAACTGGCTCAACTGCTGGGCTAACTCCGTATCGACTGCGGTTAACTGCTGACAATAGAGACAATCGGGGATCAGCTCGCTGGCATGGTGCAGGAGGTGGAGGGGTTGCGCAAAGACCTGCTGATATTTGGTCTGGGTCGATTGCAGCATTAAGGTGCGCCGCACCATTTCAAAGCGCGTGCGAATTTCTGCGAGTTCCAGCGGGTAAAGTTTTTGCGCTTTCACCAGAATGGCTTCCGGGACTCCCACTTTGCCAAAGTCATGCAAGAGTGCCGCATAGCGAATTTCTTGCAGCTGGCGATCGCTGAAATAAGCAGAGGCCAGTGATCCCTGACGAATCTCGTTGACTTCCTGACTGAGCCGGACGGTGAGATCAGCGACGCGTTCCGAATGCCCAGAGGTGCAGGGGGCACGGGATTCAATCACTTGTACAGAGGCGCGAACGAAACCTTCAAACAGTTGCTCAATATCTACTTGGAGTTGCTGCCGTTCAATCGAAATGGCGGCTTGACTCGCCAGCGATCGCACAATCCGGGTTTCCCAATCACTAAAAGGTTGGGTGACGGTCAGTGCATTGTCTGCCGTGACCACCGTATCAGGCGCGACTTTGCGATTAATCAGTTGCAACACGCCCAGCGTTTCTCCCTGCTGGTTTTGCATTGGCAACACCAATACTGACCGCGTGCGATAGGCCGTTCTACGATCGAAACTTTGATCCAGTTGGTAAGGCACCTCCGGTGGTAGATCGTAGGCATCCGGTAAGTTTAAAGTCTCGCCCGTCAACGCGACATAGCCCGCTAAACTCTGGGGCGTCAGCGGCATAGCAAACTCACGAAACGAGGTGGCGGGTTGAGAAAAATTCTGCGCCACCTTAAAGATCAGGCTGGGCACCTGACTGCTGCGATCGAGGAGGTAGACACTCCCGGCATCGCTGGCAGTAATTTCCCGACATTTCGTTAAGATCAGGCTGAGCAGGGCTCCCAGATTCTGGGTGCCAGAGAGCGCTGTCCCAATTGCCAGCAATTTTTCAATCAGTTCGGTGCGTTCGTCTACTGCCTGTAAAAAATCCTGACTCTCCGGCATGCGCTGACCTGACAAGGAATCAGCTTCCAGCATAGCCGAGAGAATTTGGGTTCTGGCAGAGTGGAAAGGATGTTTTCAGGCGGAGAGTGGGGTATTCATGCGCAGTCCAATGAGTCGTCAGTGGTGGAGCTTCGTGTTAGGGGTTTGGGTAGTCTGGCAACTGCCCGCGATCGCCCTCCCGCCCTCCTCGACACCTCCCGCAGCCCTGCAAATTCAGCATTTGCCTAGTCAACAGGCGCAAACCTTACCGGACTTGGTGGCGGCGATCGCGCAGGCACAGGTCGTCTATCTGGCGGAAACCCACGCAAGCGAGGCCGATCATCAGGCGCAACTGCAACTGGTGCGATCGCTCCAGGGCAAACGTCCCCTGATTTTGGGTCTGGAAATGTTTCAACGGCCCTTTCAAGGGGTGCTGAATCAATATCTGGCAGGTCAAATTAGCGAAGTCGAATTGCGGCAAAAAACAGAGTATGACCGGCGCTGGGGCTATGACTGGGAGTTGTACGCTCCGATTCTGCGATATGCCCGGCAGCACCAGATTCCCGTCGTTGCTTTAAATACCCCCAGTGAAGTGACTCGCAAAGTCGCCCGTCAGGGGTTAGACGCGTTGAGTCTCGCCGATCGCCAGTGGATTCCCCCCCGCTCCAGCATTCTGGCCGAGCCCCCCGCCTACCGCCAGCGGATTCAGCAGATTTACGATGAAATGCACCAGGGCAAAGGCAACAGTGCCAATTTTGAGAAATTTTTTCTGGCTCAAGTGCTGTGGGACGAAACCATGGCCGACACGATCGCCACTACCCTCCAGCGATCGCCCAACGCCCTCATGGTGGTGCTGGCTGGACAGGGTCATATTCTTTATGGGCATGGCATTCCCAGTCGCGTTGCTCGTCGCCTGAACCCTAAACGCCGTCAACCGTTAAGACAGGTCAGCGTGATTTTGAATCCCGATCCCGCCTTACCGACGACACCTGCGATCGCTGATTATTTCTGGTTCGGTGCTTTCTGAGAAAAATATTCTGCGATGAGGGTTTGGCATTCGGGCGCACAACTGTGGCTGATTGCGAAGCTTGTGGCCGAATGCCGAACCCCTACAGTGTTGGGGGATCAATTTTGGGAAAAAACCGCTTGGCTTCTGGCTTCTGGCTCCTGATCACTTCCCGCCTGCCAGTTGCACAGGCTGCAAATACAAGAGTCCGGAGATCAGCGTTAAGGCGACTGAGAACCAGAACAGGCTTTGAGCAATGACATCCCAAGGGGGGGGAAGCGGGGCAATCAGGAGGGCGATCGCGGCAATTTGAGAGACGGTTTTGAGCTTGCCCCACAAATTTGCGCCGGCAATGGTGGTGGTGCCTTGTAAGGCAGGATTGACGCGCCAGCCAGCAATGGTTAACTCGCGCGCCAGGATCAAAAACACCCCCCAAGCGGGCACGCTCCCTAGTTGAACGAGGGCGACTAAGGGCGCTAGTACCAGCAATTTGTCCACCAGGGGATCGAGAAACTTGCCTAACTCGGTGACTTGATTCAAGCGTCGGGCCAGATAGCCATCGACCCAATCGGTGCCCGCCGCGACCAGAAAGATACCGAGCATGATCCAGCGGAGGGTGACGGTGGGTTGCTGGAGGCCCCAAAGCAAAGGCGGCACTGCCAGCAGGCGGGACACGGTGACCCAGGTTGGTAAATTCATGGCAGATTCGCGATCGCGGCAGAGAGTCCGATCTATCCTCCAAAAATAAGAGGGACAAGTCAATGAAGACTTATCCCTGATGCACCTCGCAAAAATTTTGATGGGTGGTTTCTAGAACAGGCCACGACCCGCCAGCAACCAACGGTGGAGTCAACCTCCTAAAATGCGCCTTTTTTCAGCAGCACGACCAGAACGGTTTTCAAAATCAGGTGTAAATCGTAGGCGATCGACCATTTCTGCTGGTAGGCCACGTCCAGTGCCACGATGTCTTCAAAGTCCAGCACGGTAGACCGACCGTTGACTTGCCATTCCCCCGTTATTCCCGGTTTGACGCGCAACCGTTCCCAGTGATGTTTTTTGTAGCCCATCACTTCTTCAACGGTCGGCGGACGGGTGCCGACCAGACTCATGTCCCCTTTCAACACATTCCAAAATTGCGGAAGCTCATCCAAACTGGTTTTCCGCAAGAACCGCCCTACTCGCGTAATTCTGGGATCATTGCGGTTTTTGAAAATGCCGCCTTTGGCTTCGTTGTGCACCAGATGTTTGAGCTGGTCAGCATTAGTGACCATGGAGCGGAATTTCCAGATGCGGAAAGTTTTGCCCCGGTAGCCACAGCGGATTTGACTGTAAAAAAGGGGGCCGGGATGGTCGAACTGGGTGGCGATCGCCACTGGGATGGCCACCGCTGCTGTCAGGGTTAAGCCGACTAGCGCTCCAGCAATATCAATGAGTCGTTTAAGTCCGCTTTGGGTCGATGCATGCACCTGCGATGCTAGTTCAGGTTGCGCTGGCGAAAGTTTGGCCAGGATGTTTTGCTTGGCCTGAGCTAGAAGGGG
>JAIXVO010000683.1 GCA_027482985.1 Cyanobacteriota bacterium | reverse complement strand
GGCCTCCCCGACCTACACCTCTGGCCCCCTGACGGTGGAACTGGCGATCGCCCAGAATGGCAAAGTCCAGGTGCGATCGCAAGAATAAAATGGAAAACCTGGGTACAAATCGCGGTACACCCCTTACCTTAGGAAGAAGCCTGCCGCTGAGGGCGATCGTGAATTGTCGCGCCAGTCGGCGACTTGTGCCCTTTTAGCCATCGTTGAGAGTTGCTACATGGTCAACCATCACGCTTATCCGCTAGAGCCACCCACCGTCATTCCCCCCGTTGCGGACGAAGATGCCTCCTACGTCGATTACTACTACGATAAGCCCGGTGATTTGCCGGGAACGCTGGATATTGACCCGGATGCCCCCGATCCCGTCATCGTGCTGATTGACTACTCAGAAGAGCGGGCAATTCGGCAAGAACTCGCCACGCCGGAAGACTGTATCCCGCATCTGGATTCCACTTCGGTATCGTGGGTGGATGTCAAAGGACTGGGCAGTGAAGACGTGCTGCAACGATTGGGCAACGTCTTTAAGCTGCATCCATTAGTGCTGGAAGATGTGGTGAACGTCCCCCAGCGGCCCAAGGTGGAAGAACACGGGGATCAACTGCTGATCATTGCCCGGATGGTGACGCTCCACGAAGATGATAAGACCTTTGAAAGTGAGCAGGTCAGCCTGATCCTGGGCAAACATTACCTGCTGACAGTGCAGGAAGAACCCCGCTACGACTGTTTTGGTCCAATTCGCGAACGGATTCGGACGGGGAAAGGCTCGATTCGCAAAAATGGCCCCGATTATCTCGCTTATGCCCTGATCGACTCGATTATTGATGGCTTTTTCCCCGTCCTGGAAGCCTACGGAGAGCAACTGGAAGACCTGGAGGATGAAGTCGTCGCCAATCCGACCCGCCTCACATTGCAAAAAATTCACGACATTAAGCGGGAATTGTTGACCCTGCGACGAGCCATCTGGCCGCAACGGGATGCCATTAATGCCCTGATTCGGGATGGGAGCCATTTGTTGAGCAATGAAGTGCTGGTCTATCTGCGAGATTGCTATGACCATGCGATTCAAGTCCTGGATATGGTCGAAACCTATCGCGAAGTAGCTTCTAGCTTGATGGATGTGTACCTCTCCTCCGTCGGCAATCGGATGAACGAAATTATGAAATTCCTGACGGTGATTTCGGCGATTTTCATTCCCCTCACCTTTATTGCTGGGGTGTATGGGATGAACTTCAATACGGAAAAATCGCCCTTCAATATGCCCGAACTGAACTGGTTCTTTGGCTATCCCCTGTGTTTGGGACTGATGGGCGCGATCGCCTGCTCCCTGATCTATGTCTTCTGGAGCAAGGGTTGGTTTGAAGATTACGCGGCAGTGAGCACCGTGGGCAAAGCAGCCATCGGCAAAGCGATCGCGAGTAAATCTGGGAAACGGAAATAAAGATGCTGCTGGCGGGTCATCCCTTGCACCACCCATTCCTCCTGGCGCAACTGCCCACATCCGCCCCGACTGCCCCCAGTCCGGCGGCACCCACCCCTGCGCCCACCGTCCCGATCGCCCCCGCATCACCCACCCCCTCCTTCACCCCCTTCGCCCCCGCATCATCCACCCCCACCGCGACGATCTCGCCCACCCCAGAACCTACTCCGACCGAACCCCCGGCCTTCCAAATCACAGCCTGGGATTTGCTGATTCTGATCGCCTATGCCACCTGCATGATCGCGGCGATCACCCGGATTATTAATAGCTTCAATGATGAGTATGCGGTGCGCCTGGACGAAGACGCGCTGAAGCAAAACCTGACGGATCAGAATCTTCAGGACTTGGTGGGGGTGAGTTTCGGCTTTGATAAACGCTACGAGTTTGGCAAAAACGACAAGCTGAAAAAGTTTGGCGTGAATATTACGAACAAGTCCAAAACCCACTCGATTTATGTGGATTGGGACTACTGTACGATGACCGATCTGGGCAACAAAGCCCGCCGCGTCACTCGGATTGTGCCGGGAAATGCCATTGATCTGACGCAGCCGCAGGTGTTTAGCGCGATCGCCCCGGAAACGACGTTGAAGGAAACCATCACTGTCGAGGATGTCCTGAAGCGGAACAATAAAGACGACAAGGTTTCCGTCGCCTTAGAAATTGACGTGGATAAGCCCCTCTTGAACTTTGAAGGACTCCTGAAGGGCAAAGACCCGGAAAAGAAAAAATACACCCGCTTCGTTGCCACCCTGCAAACGCTGGAGTTCTTTCTGGTGTTGACGGTGCGCGTCGTCGGGCCAGCCCGTTCCTCGACGGATCATGCCCTGATTCGCTGTCGGTTTATTCTGCAAAAGTTGCCGTGGCAGGCGGGGTTGCCGTGGAATCCCCGGTAGTCGTCAGATAGCTGGCAATCAGGGCAAAGGTCAGCCACCAGAGAGTATTCACTTCCGGACGATAGAGGACGGTGTCCACCATGCCATGCCCAAACATCCCCACTAGGGCAGCGATCGCGCCCATCAACCAGTAGGCTTCCCGACTGGCGATCGCCCGTAAGCGATGGAGTGCTTGCCAGCCCTGCGTTAGCGTCACAAACAGCAACCACAGGAAACACGCCAGCCCGATGAATCCCGTTTCGACGGCGACCTCCAGGATGATGGAGTAAGCACTGAGGGCTGAAAACCGGGGGCGTTGATAGAAGGGATAAATTTTGTTGAAGGCATTATTGCCGGGACCAATCCCCAGGAACGGACGGTCTTTGATCATTTCCAGAACCGCCATCCAGACATTAATCCGGAAATTATTGCTACTGTCACCTCGCCCCGCAAAAATGCTAGTCACGCGATCGCGCAACGGTTCCAGCACCACAATCGCCAGCAGCACCACACTGATCGCCGTCCCCAACACAATCGGCAACGCCCAGGTGCGCCAGAACCGCGGTAAGTAGATACTCCACCAGTGCGCCAGCAACAGGGCTAAAGTCAACAAGCCAAACACCAGCCCAATCCACCCCCCCCGGCTGAAGGTCAACATCAAACAAGCGCCATTCACCGCCACCATGACGATCGCCAGGGCTTTGCCCAGCCAACGTTCCCAGGCAAAAACCGCCACGATGCTAAAAATCACCGCTGGCACCAAATAACCCGCCAGCAAGTTGGGATTCCCCAGGTAGCTGTAAACCCGCGTCGTTTTCGATAACGGCGACTCCGGATCAACCCACGTCGCCAGTGCATCCGTCCCCATAAACCACTGCTGAATCCCATACACACTCACTGCCAAAGCCGCCAGCAAGTAAACCGTCAACAACCACGAGCGAATCCGAGGCGATCGCAACACCCGCGCCAGCAACGCAAAAAACAGCAGATACAGCGTCAACTTTTGCAGCCCCACAAACGCTTCCCGCTTGACGGGGGAAAGGGCGGTGGCGATTACCGAGATCGCCCAGTACAGCCCGATGAGGAGGTGAATGGGAGTGGCGAGGGGGGAAGCGTAGGGGCGTGAGGGAGTAGAGGCGTGAGAGTGTGAAACCGGTTCCTCCTGACTCTTCCCTTCTACCTCCTGCCTCCTGCCTACGTTCGGCTGAGCGCTCACGTCGAAGCCTGCCTCCTGCCTCCTGCCTCCTGTCTTCCCCCCCTCATCCGCCAGCGTCAGCAACACCCAATAAGCCCCACAAGCCGCCAGCAACAGCCCAATGAGGGCATTATTCGCAAAGGGTGCCAGGGCAAACACCAGCATCGCCAGCGCCCCACCGATCGCGTCGCCCCATCGCATCAGCCAACTGCCCTGCCGCCACGATCGCAGTTTGCCAATCGGGTAGTGCAGATAGCTGGCCTGGAGCCATTGCTGTAACGGCAAGGTGGATAAGGTGAGGGTTTGCCAGAGCGAGTTCATAGGCACACGGAAAACGATTCCTGAATATCTTAGTCGATCCAGGTTCCTCTCTATCCGACTGATGCCTGATCCTCGCCACTCTGATCAGGATTGGGGATATCCGGCTCTGGCACAATAATCCGGAAGGGTGTTCCGGCGGCTACAATGCACCGTAATAGTGGTAAACATCACACCTGCCATGATTAAGTAGGTGCCCAGCAACATCCAGAGCAGCCCTTTTTGCTGTTGTTTGATGTAAATTTCCTCACCCAGTAAACTCCCCGCGATCGCGCCACCCACGGCACCCACTGGTAAGGTCACCACGGCGATCGCCAGAATCCAGATACCACCATAGCCACCCCCGCCCACAATGCCGGGAAACGCATGGATCGGCAACAAACAAAACAACATCGTGCCGAAAAAACTCCCGGCGATCGCGGGTAATGTCGTTCGCCGGACTTTGCCTCGCAGCATCCCCACGATGGTGCCCACGACGGTTCCCACCAGGACAGCAATGAGCGCGCTCCAAATCGTACTACTGAGCAATCCCGGCAAAATGATCTGACTGAATAACTCTGGATTCAACAGTCTCAACGAATCTGCTCCCGCTTCAACAACATCTTTAAACCCCAAACTTCCTTTAGAGCTTGCATCGAAACAATTATGTCACTCATCACCGTTTTGCCAGAAGGGTTGTATTGCGCTCAGGGGGAATTCTTCATCGACCCGTGGCGGGGGGTAGATACGGCGCTGATTACCCATGCCCATTCGGATCATGCGCGTTACGGCTCCAGTCACTATGTCGCGACCCGGATTTCGGAAGGCATTTTGCACAAGCGCCTGGGGGAAGGGGTGGACTTACGCGGGGTGGAGTATGGCGAGAAGCTGAAGTTGGGCAATGTGTGGGTGTCGTTCCATCCGGCGGGGCATGTGTTGGGTTCTGCCCAAATTCGGGTGGAATATCGGGATGAGGTCTGGGTGGTGTCGGGTGACTACAAGCGCTGTTATGACCCGACTTGCGCCCTGTTTGAAGTGGTGCCTTGCGATACGTTCATTACCGAAGCGACGTTTGGCTTGCCGATCTATCAATGGCAATCGGGAGAAGAAATCTGTCGCCAAATTTATCAGTGGTGGCAAAGCGATCGCGATCGCCCCTCAATTCTGTTCTGCTACGCCTTTGGCAAAGCCCAACGCGTGTTGGCGGAATTGCGGAAGTTCACGGATGAACCCATCTATGTGCATGGCGCGATTCATGTGCTGACGGAAATCTATCGGCAGGTGGGAGTAGAAATGGTGCCGACGATTCCGGCTTCTGAAAAACCGCGAGATTACAAATTTAAGGGCGACTTGATTCTGGCTCCTCCTTCTGGACATCGTTCCAGTTGGATGAAACGGTTCCCCCAACCCCAAACCGCGTTCGCATCAGGCTGGATGGCGGTGCGGGGAGCACGACGGCGGCGCGGCTATGAACGGGGTTTTGTGTTGTCCGATCATGCGGATTGGCAGGGATTGGTCGGGACGGCGCTGCAAACGAGAGCCAGCAAGGTGTATGTCACTCATGGGCAGAGTGATGTGCTGTCGCGCTATTTGCAGGAGGTGTTAGCGATCGATGCGCTGCCGCTCCAGACTCTGTTCGAGGGGGAAGGCGATCTCTAAGGATCACTGCTGGGTAGTCGGGCTGTCCCGCCGGTGCCGAGTTCCATCGGGCAACGACGACAGCCTACGCTACCGACTGACAGTTGTCTTGCTGGCACTGGCTGACGAGCGTCTCCAGCCAGTCCAAATTATCCGTTGCGTTCAGTTGAATTAGGATCGCGATCGTGGGATTCTGACCTATGCCACAACAAAATTAACGAGCTTACCAGGCACGACAATGACCTTCTTAATTTCCTTGCCCTCCAGGTAACGTTGCCCAATGTCCGACTCACGGGCATACTGTTCTAGTTCTGCCTGGGTGGATTGGGCGGGCACCTGGATCATGCCGCGCGTTTTGCCCAACACCTGAATCACCAGATTGATCTCATCTGCGACCAGAGCGGCTGGATCTGCTGTGAGCCAGGATTGCAAATGCACCGAGTCAGCATGACCCAGGTGATGCCAGAGTTCATCGGCCAGGTGGGGCGCGAATGGGGCTAACAAAATCAGCAGGGTTTGAATCCCTTCGGCATAGACGGGAGAATCCTTACAGGCAGCATCCGATAAGGCATTACTGAGTTTCATCAACTCGGAAACAGCCGTGTTGAACTGATAATCACCTGCTAAATCTTCGGTGACTTCTTTGATGGCGATGTGGATCGATCGCCGCAACTCTTTCTCCGGTTTCGCTAAGGTGGCAGACGCGATCGCCGCACCCGCTTTGACTGCGGTGGCAGCATATTCCGTCACCAGTCGCCACACCCGATTCAAGAACCGGAACTGCCCTTCCACATCAGCATCTTCCCATTCCAAATCTTTTTCAGGAGGCGCTTTGAACAGAATAAACATCCGTGCCGTATCGGCTCCGTACTTATCGACGACATCGCTGGGCGCTACCCCGTTGGACTTGGATTTGGACATTTTTTCGTAAACCACTTCCAACGCATCCCCGGTGTCGGGATCGGTGGGATGGGCGAAGTCGGTGATGTGCATCGGCAACACATACTTGCCCGTGCGGGGATTCTTGTAGGTTTTGCCCTGCACCATGCCCTGTGTTAGCAAGCGCTGGAACGGTTCATCGCAGTTGAGCAAACCACGATCGCGCAACACTTTCGTAAAAAAGCGGGAATACAGCAGGTGCAAAATCGCGTGTTCAATCCCGCCTACATATTGGTCAACGGGCATCCAGGCGTTGGCTTTAGCGGGGTCAAAGACCTGCTGATCGTTTTGCGCATCCGGGTAGCGTAAAAAGTACCAGGAAGAATCGATGAAGGTATCCATTGTGTCGGTTTCCCGTTTCGCGGGAGTGCCGCAGGTGGGGCAAGGGACGTTAATCCAGTTGGACAATTTCGCCAGGGGAGAAGCGCCCCGCCCACTAAATTCCACATCTTCCGGCAAGGTTACAGGCAAATCTGCATCTGGCACTGGCACCGCTCCACACTGAGGACAGTGGATGATCGGAATGGGTGCCCCCCAATAGCGTTGCCGGGAAATCAACCAGTCGCGCAACCGATAGTTAGCAGTGCCTTTGCCTTTCCCCTGTTGTTCCAGCCATTGCACTGCCGCCTCGACGCTTTGCCCTGGCGCTTTCCCCGCCGGGAGTCCATTCAGTGCAGCGGAATTCACCATCACGCCCTCCCCGGTATGGGCGGCGGTCAGGGTGTCACCCTCCAAACTTTCACCCGTTGGTTGCACGACAACTTTCACGGGCAGGTTAAATTGTCGTGCAAACTCAAAGTCTCGCTGGTCGTGGGCGGGGACTGCCATAATCGCGCCCGTCCCGTAATCCATCAACACATAGTCGGCAATCCAGATGGGAATCCGCTCATCATTCACCGGGTTAATCGCATAGCTGCCCGTCCAGATGCCCGTTTTTTCCCGTCCTTCGGCAGTGCGATCGATGTCACTCTTGGCAGCGGCAGCTTCTTGGTAGGTGGCGATCGCGCTGGCCTGCTCTGGGGTCGTCAACTTCTCGACTAAGGGATGTTCGGGCGACAACACCATGAACGTTGCCCCCCACAGCGTATCCGGGCGAGTGGTAAAGACGACAATCTCATCGCCCCCCTCAGTTGTGAATGTCACCTGGGCACCCGTTGATTTGCCGATCCAGTTGGCCTGCATCAAACGGACTTTTTCCGGCCAGCCCGTCAACTTGTCCAGGTCAGTTAATAACTGATCCGCATAGTCGGTGATCTTGAAAAACCATTGGCGTAATTGTTTGCGTTCGACCTTGGCTCCCGATCGCCAGGAACGCCCTTCACTATCCACCTGTTCATTCGCCAACACGGTTTGGTCGATCGGGTCCCAGTTGACCGTCGCCTCTTTTTGATACGCCAATCCCGCCTGGAAAAATTGCAGAAAAATCCATTGCGTCCAGCGGTAATAGTCCGGCGCACAGGTGGTGACTTCCCGTTCCCAATCGAAGGAAATGCCCAACTGGTCCAGTTGTTGCCGCATCTGCGCAATATTTTGATACGTCCATTGCGCCGGATGGATGCCTCGTTCGATCGCCGCATTTTCCGCTGGCAACCCAAACGCATCCCAGCCCATCGGATTCAGGACGCGAAAGCCTTGCATCCGCCGCACCCGCGCAATCACATCCGCGATCGTATAGACCCGGACATGCCCCATGTGCAGATTGCCGGAGGGATAGGGAAACATCGACAGGGCATAAAATTTGGGCTTGTCCGTCGCCTCTGAGGTCTTGGCAAACCCCCGCGCCACCCAATCTTGCTGCCACTTGGCTTCGATCTCAGCCGGATTATATCGAGATTCCACAGATCAACTCCTGCAAACACGGTGTCTTCTTATTCTAAAAGGTGGAGGGCATAAAGCTGGGGGTTAGGGGTTGGGGGTTGGGGTTTAGAGGTTGGGGGTTGGGCGGTGTTCTCTGACTTTTGATCTTTAGTTTCCTGCCTTCTGGCCTCTGGCTCCCGCCGATAGCACCTGCGGCCGCCGCGGACCCACTGTGGCCGCTGCCGCTGCCCTTGCCGGCGCCCTTGTCGCCACCCTGCGGCGGCTGACCTCGGAGAAACTTGGCACTCTAATGCGCACAATCCAAAGCGTTGCTGCATCCACCAACTCAGTGACCGTGGCGTCTTGTAAAACTCCGGGGCCGGCCATTGTCGCCGTCCGTGCTGTCGCTGCTGCTGCTGCTGGGCACAGCGCGCCCGCGGCGCTTGCCTTTCAGGCATTGCTGCTTCACCACCTGGCAAAGCGTTTCCGCCATAAGCCCAATGGTTGAGCGTTGGCGC
>JAIXVO010000452.1 GCA_027482985.1 Cyanobacteriota bacterium | reverse complement strand
CAATCCTGGCAACAGGCACTACGAATTTATCGAGAAATCAAAGACCGACGAGGGGAAGGACAATCTCTGGGTGGCTTAGGAATCGTTTACTTCACTTGGGGCAACTATGGCAAAGCAATTGAGTACCAGGAACAAAGTTTAGCGATCGCGCGAAAAAACAAAGACCGACGAGGGGAAGGGCAATCTTTGGGCAATTTGGGCATGGTTTACGATGCTTTGGGCAATTATGGTAAAGCAATAAAATTCCTCGAACAAGCTCTGGTAATTTTCCGGCAGATTCGAGACCGTCAGGGTGAAGGAAAATCTCTGGGACATTTGGGCAATGCTCACCGTATTCTGGGCAGCTATGGCAAAGCGATCGAATATCACGAACAGCATTTAGACATCACATTGCAGATCCGAGACCGTCAGGGCGAAGGAGAATCTCTGGGCAACTTGGGTAATGTTCACCGTTCTCTGGGCAACTATGGCAAAGCGATCGAATATCACGAACAAGCCTTAGTGATTCTGCAGCAGATCCAAGACCGTCGAGGGGAAGGACAAGCTTTGGGCAATTTGGGACTTGCTTACAACGCGCTGGGCAACTATGGCAAAGCAATTGAGTATCACGAACAAAGTTTAGCGATTGCGCGGGCAATCAAAGACCGACGAGGGGAAGGACAAACTCTGGGCAATTTGGGAAATGCTTACGATGCGTTGGGCAACTACGAAAAAGCGATCGAGTATCACAAACAGTATTTAGCTATTGCACGGCAGATCCAAGACCGCAAGAGCGAAGGAGAATCTCTGGGCAATTTGGGCACTGCTCACTACTCTCTGGGCAACTACGACAAAGCGATTGAGTATCACGAACAGTATTTAGCGATCGCGCGGCAGATTCAAGACCGCGAGGGCGAAGGAACTGCACTAAATAATTTAGGATTGGCACTCTTCAAATCCGGCAATTTAACGGCAGCAGCGAAAACTTTGATGGATGGCATCGTCACGTGGGAACGACTGCGAAAAACGGGAGTCGGGAATGATGCAAATAAAGTGTCGATTTTTGAGGAGCAAGCCCGAACCTACCGCACGTTGCAACAAGTTTTCATCGCTCAAAACCAGCCCACGGCGGCGCTGGAAATTGCCGAGCGGGGACGGGCGCGGGCATTTGTGGAGTTGTTGGCAAAACGGGTCGGGAGTCAGGGGGCAGGAGTCGGAAGTCAGGAGGGCATCAAACCACCGACGATCGCCCAAATTCAACAAATTGCCAAGGCTCAAAATGCAAGTTTGGTGCAGTATTCGATTACCTACGACGGTTTCAAAATTCAAGGAAAAGAAGAATGGCGTGAGTCTGAACTGTACATCTGGGTGATTCAGCCGACGGGAGAGATTACCTTTCGCAAAACCGATCTTAAACCCCTGTGGCAGCAGCAAAGTGCTTCTTTAGAAACTCTGGTGGAGCAAAGCCGTGAGACGATCGGGGCGAGGGGACGTTCGGATGTGGGCATTGTTGCTAGTGCAGAAGTAGTGCAACAACGGCGAGAACAGCAACTCCGCAATCTCAAACAACTGCATCAATTGTTGATTCAACCGATCGCGGATTTGCTGCCCAAAGACCCGAATCAACGAATCATCTTCATGCCCCAAGGAGAACTCTTTTTAGTTCCCTTCCCGGCTCTGCTGGATGCGAACAACACAGCATTAATTGAGCAACACACAATTTCAACCGCTCCGTCGATTCAGGTATTGGAGTTAACGCATCAGCGGAGAAAGGGAATCGAGAGTCGGGAGTGGGGCGTGGGGAAATCATTGGTGGTCGGGAATCCCGTGATGCCGAAAGTGCGGACGGAAGCAGGGGGAGAGACGACCCAGCTCACCCCGCTCGCGGGAGCAGAATGGGAAGCCAAGCAAATTGCTGACTTGCTCCAGACCAAAGCGATCATTGGCAGTCAGGCAACGAAATCCAACATTCTAAAACAACTGTCACAAGCCCGATTCATTCACTTTGCGACGCACGGCTTACTCGATGACTTCAGAGGCTTAGGCGTACCCAGCGCGATCGCCCTGGCTCCTGATAACACGGGCAAAGTGAATGATGGCTTACTCACCTCCGATGAGATTTTAGACTTGAAGTTAAATGCTGAACTGGTCGTACTCAGTGCCTGCGATACCGGACGTGGACGCTTGACCGGGGATGGTGTCGTTGGCCTCTCGCGATCGCTGATTACGGCTGGTGTTCCCAGCATTATCGTCTCCCTCTGGAAAGTGCCTGACCAATCTACGGCGTTTCTCATGACTCAGTTCTACCAGAACCTGCAACAAAATCCTGACAAAGCCCAAGCATTACGCCAAGCCATGTTAAGCACCAAAGCCAAATATCCCGATCCACTCGACTGGGCGGCATTTACGCTGATTGGGGAGAGCTAGTAGCTGTTAGCTGTTAGCTATTAGCTATTAGCCAACAGCCAAGAGCTAACAGCTAATAGCTAACAACCAACAGCTAAACCACATATGTCCTAATCGTCTCAACGGTATGTATAGATGAAGGGGTTCAGCCAAGTGCGACCGCTTCAACGAATGAAACACTGTCAATAATTGAGGCAAACTCATGATCACTGAATTGCAAATGGAAACGATGACCGTTGAGCAGACATCAATGGCTCCTATCATGCTTGAGGATGCCGGGTCTTCCGAACTGGTGGCACTGGGAGATGAAGATCTCGACTTGTGCTCTGGGGGTGCCAGAAATTCCGGGTCTTCGACCAGTGGTTTTTCTCGTAACCGGATGGCAATGACCAAAGGCACCTTTGCTGGTCCTGACGGTGCTGGAAGCTTCCAGTCTGTGATGACGGAAGAGGTTAGCAGTTTCGCCAAAGAAACCTGGGATATTTCCCAGTAAAGCGATTGGCATTGCAGTGTGAGGTCACTGTAATGCTGGACTTCCTCTACCCTCATGAGTGCTCTCTTCACAAGTTTGCGATCGCGCCCTCGGCGCTGAATTCCCATCCATCATCCGCATGGGGGGCGATCGCCTTTCCTCCATCTCCCAATCATCAATGGCTATTTCATCCAATTCTGAAACATCAGAAGGACAGCTTACCGAACTGACTGATGATGACTTAGAGCGCATTTCCGGCGGGTTGGTCAATGTTTCGTTGACGCTGGTCATGGCGGAAGACAGCCGCGAGTTCAGATCCCATGAACTTGCAGATGGCACATCCACTGGGCTGTCTGGATCAGGGCAACAGCGGCGATCGCGCTTTGGTTTACAGTTCTCCGGCACCTTCCAATCAATGGGACACTTCAACTCTTTCCTGTCTCGTTTGAGTGGTTTCTGGGGTGGTCGGTAACAACCGCTATCACTCATTCTGCAATACTCATCTATTTCCCATGTGATTATGGAATCTCTTCTCTTCCACATCTTGAGTGGTGCTGATTTGGATTGGTTATTTGCTGTTGCAAACCTGCAAAATCTAGAACCCAATCAAATCATTGATCAGTCTCATGATGCAACGCCATGTTTTCACCTGACCCTGAGTGGTCAAGCGGCGATCGCGATGCCCCACCAGCATCCCGAGAACCTGAAGGAACTCATTCCCCTGATCACGAATGCCTTGATCGGTGCAGTGCCAGGGCTAGAAAACGGTATTTCAACCGCAGTGTTACAAGCCAAAACAGCGTGTCAACTGCTCTCCATTGATCTTGCTCAACTGATGGCAAAGATGAGTCAGGACAAAGCGTTTGCGGCCCACTTCTACCAGTTTGTGGCAATGGCAATCATGCAGTGCTTAGGAGCCTTGATCCAACAATTCCAGCTCAATCCAACCGTTCTGTACCAGATTAACGTCAAAGAAGCCTCACACCTGTTTGCTGAACTTCAAGACAGTCATCTGGATTGGTTAATTGCCGTAGGGCAACGGCAGCAACTGCCCGCAGAACAGATTCTCCAACGGGTTTATCGTCCGATTGAAGCTCTGCACATCGTCCTGGATGGAGCGTTGAGCGTAGATGCGACGACTCACTCCACCCCTATCTCACCCCCGTCCCAGGACTCCATACAAGAAATCGCTCGACTGGGGCGGGGAGATCTCTTTGGCGAACTGCGATCGCTCCAGGACAATGCCCGCTCACTCCCCATGCACATTGTTCAAGTGCAAACGTTGCGAGAGACCGAAATTTTATCGATTCCCCACTGGCGCATTGCGGCAAAGCTTTTGCACGATACCGATTTTGCTCTGCACTACTACCGCACCTTAGCCCAACTCATGGCAGGCAAATACCACACCATCCTCACTAAATTAGGGTTTCTGCCGAGTCAGCAGAATCAAGCAGGAACCAGCGATCGCCTATTGGCAAAAGTTGCCAAAGTGGAAGCGAATTTTGAATGGATGGAACAACGAATTCAGTCAAAAGTTGTAATTGGGAGAGAAATTGTATGGTCACTCAAGTAACTCATCAGGAAACGAACCAGGAGCAAAAGCCACAACCCAAACGGCAACTGTTTCGACAACAAGCATTAGACCAAACTGCCTCACCCGAACAACTTGATTTACCGATTCAAATCATTAATTCAAAACGCTGGTTGTCACTGCTAGCATTGGGCACCTTAGTGACAACTGGGTTTGCCTGGAGCGTGTTTGGTCGGATTCCGATTATGGTCACGGGCAAGGGTATTCTCACGTATCCCAGTCAAATCAGACCTTTGCAAAGTCCAGGGACGGGCAGAGTTGCTAAATTGGACGCTAAAGTCGGCGATCGCGTCAGCACAGGGCAGGTGCTGGCCATTCTGGATCAATCAGAGTTAAAGCAACAATTGGAGTTAGCCCGGAATAAGCTGGGTCAGCTCCAGAGTCAGGATCAATCTGCCAGAATGGCACAACTCCAACGCGAAACCTTAGAACAAAATACCACTGCCAAACAGCGACAAACGATTCAGCAGGATTTACAAGCTGCCCAAGCGATGAATCCAGAACTTTCTGCGAAGGGATT
>JAIXVO010000132.1 GCA_027482985.1 Cyanobacteriota bacterium | reverse complement strand
TTTTGGGGCATCACGACGATGATGTCAGAAGCGGGCATAGAAGTGGCTTTGACCCAGGCGGGATTTCCGATGCTGGCGATCGGAGAGCCAATTCCCGTGACGCTGCATCTCTTTGAGGAAGATCTGACCCTGCGGGGCGTGGTCACGCAAACTGGGACACAACAAGAATTTCCGACGATCCGAATTCAGTTGCAAGGGCTGACCCTGGCGCAACATCGGCAGTTAGTTCAAATTTTATTTTGCCGTCCGGGGCAATGGAAACGCCGTAACAGTCCCGGCGAATGGCAATCGCTGCTGTTGTTAGGTCGGATTCTGCTGAAGCCCCGGGTGCTGTTTGCTCCGGCAACTGATGTGCCCGTTGTGAATGTAGCGAAAGTGTAAGCACAGCGATCGCCGCATCCCATGGGGCACACTGGAGAAGCATCCTTTATCCCCGCTGCGATCGTGAAACCGACTTCTGATCTGAAGCCAACCCACTCCGCGCCCTCAATTCCCGCAGATTCCAGGGGGCAGGGACATTACATGCTGCAAGAAATTCAGCAGCAACCGGAGGTGATCCACACCTGTCTCACCACCTATTTGGGCGAGTCCGCCGCCTGCTTCTTACCTCCCGTATTGATGGCACTCCGCGATCGCCTGCCTGTGCCCCTCCAAGAAATTCATATCATTGCTTCGGGTACCAGTCGCCATGCCGGATTGGTCGCCCAATTTTGGTTTGAACAATTGGCGGGGATTCCCACTCGCATTCGTTCCGGTTCAGCGTTTCTGGAAGCACCCTTTCCCCTCACGCCGCACACCTTAACGATTGGTGTTACCCAGTCCGGCGAAACCGCCGATACCTTGCAAGCCCTAGCTCTAGATCAACAGCGACGGGCAGGACGATCGCCGGAACTGCAAGCCTGTCTCGTCGGGATTACGAATCATGCGAACAGCTCACTAGCGCAGCAAGTCGATGTCCTGTTGCCGACATTGGCCGGGTTAGAAGTGGGTGTCGCTGCAACCAAAACTTTCACCAGTCAATTAGTGGTGTTTTACTTAGTCGCGTTGATGTTAGCCGAACAACGGTTGGAACGCGATCGCTTCACGCCAGCATTAACTGCGCTCCAGCAATTGCCCACGCAAGTCCAGCAAGTGTTGCAACAAGCCCCTGCGATTCAGTCACTTGCAACCCAATGGCGGGATGCGTCCCATTGCATTTTGTTAGGACGTGGGATTAATCGCGCGATCGCCTTAGAAGGTGCCCTCAAGCTCAAAGAGACGACTTATCTCCATGCCGAAGGGTACGCGGCGGGCGAGTTCATGCATGGTCCCATCGCCTTGTTAGATGAGCGGGTGCCCGTAATTGCGATCGCACCTGCGGGCAAAACGCAAGCGGCATTGCTGACGAATGTGCAAAAGGCTAAATCCCATGGCGCACCCGTCATAGGAATTGTGACTCGCGACAATGCGAATGCGACTGAGCGTTTGTTTGATACGCAAATCGTGTTACCTGCGATCGATGAAATCCTGTCGCCACTGCTGACGGTCATTCCGTTACAACTACTGGCGTACTACATTGCGGTCTTGCGCGGACTCAATGTCGATCGCCCCCGTAATATTACTAAAACTCTCGTTTGATTCACTTTTGCAAGTGGACTGCGGAGGCTGTGTGAGGCAACGCCGTAACGCATCAAACTCTTTGCTACTACAACAAAGGTGACGCGGCTTCGGGAGGAATAAGGTTGGCGACTGGCGCGATCGCCCCATTTTCCATCGCCCCCTGCCCAATGTAGTTGGGTCGCCGCCGATAGTCGTCCTGCCGGAATAAAGGATCTTGGCGCAACAGTCCCAGCATCAACATGACGACGATCGCGACTGACACCAGCATCCAGACCACATTGGGATAATCGTTGCCAATTTCACTGACGTAGCGCCACTCGCCACAGACTTTGCAATACTCCACACCCATGCGATCGGGGTGCGATTCAATTTTGCAAGGCGGCACCATACTGCTTTGGAAGGGACATTTCATCGGAAAACTCCTGAAGTGACGGGGACTGGAAATCCAGATGGAGACGGCTAGACATACAATGTATATACAAAATATATACATAAAATCGTAGTTAGATATACAGAAATATATTTCTTCTGGCTAAATATTTGAAGTAGTCCAAAAGTGAAGATTCGCTGACCTGTTTGCTGGTGAATCCTTTCAGGGTTTTCAGGGTGGCATCGGCGTTTTGGGGTTAACCTGGGCGATCGCCGGAACCATAAAGAACCAATGAATATGTATGACTGGGTATATACACTGTTCCTCAACTTCGCTAGAGTGGATGATTATGAGACCGTGTGCAGGGGTCAAACCACCATCAACCTTCCCGTTTGAAGCCAACATGGACAAAAAATCATCTGATAAGTCGGAAAAAAAGTTGGTCAGCTTTCGGCTACCGGAAGACTTGCTCGAAGCGTTACGAGAACGTGCCGATCAAGACAATACGACCGTGACCGAACTGGTCTGTCGGTTAATGCGACAGGGCTTGCAAACCAGCACGGACGATCGCATCTCGGCGCTCGAAGACGAAATGCGAGAGCTGCGCCAACTGAAGCAGGTCAACTTCGGCAACCTGTCGCCGATGCCCTTTTATGCCTCACTGGTGCCGCCCCAACCCGTTGTGACCCCGGAACCTGATCCTGAAACCAAGTTACGCATGGTGCGGTTAGAAGCCCAGATGCAAGAAGGCATTGCCAAACTAGAAGCCATGATGGAGGAGGTCTTAGCCACGCGAGAAAGTCGTCGTCAATCCCCACAACTGGTCGATGAACCCCCAACCGACAATCGCCCCTCATGATTGATCTCGGATTGATCGTGTGCTGAATGTTGTGTTTCCCGCGTAGGGATGTGTTTGGAGCGGTCGGCAGGACAGTCTCCAATCTCGGTCAAGGGCTGGAAAGGTGTGATGAGGAACGGAAGTTTGGTGCTCATCGGAGATTCGCCTTATGTCGAGAGGGTGTTATGCGTAGTGCGCTTGTAACGGCCAATGTCTTTCAAAATGCTTTAGCTCATCGGGCGGTGAGTCGAGATTACTATGCCAATCTACTGCAACGACTTTCGGCCCAACCCGTGCATTGGTACATGACTGAGTTTGACTATGCTTTGGCGATCGCGTTTTGGGATACCTTTCGGCTGGGTGGCGATGCCACCTGTCAGGCGGCGTATTTGGGAATGTTGAGCCGAATTCGCCGCAAATGTCCGATTGATGGCGATATTTTGGCGGGTTCCAGTCGGTATCAAATCAATTTTTGTGATGCCCTCAGAGTGGCCTGTGCCCGCGATCGCTTTCTCGATTACGTGGTCACTTGGGAACCACATCAATTCGCCTGTAATGCGGATCAACATAGTCAGGTGCAGATGCACGAGTGTTTTCAATTGCCAATTCGGATTGAAGATGCGGAGTCGCGAGAAATGGTGCATGTGAAAATTGGGGTCTTCTCCGTGCGAGCATTTCTCCTTCATCTGCAACATGACCCCAGCGAAGATGACGAACTGGAAGAACGCCGCCTGCAACGAAACCGCCGCTCCCAATGCTTTCGCTTACAAAGTTTCCAATTAGAGACGGGCGATCGCAATCAAGTGACTGTGACGTTATGCGACGCGATCGACCGTTGCTTGTGTGGCAGCGCCAGCGGCAACAGTCCCATTGATGCCTTACAACGGGCGATCGATCAGGCCGTGGGGCAAGCGGGACAACTCCCCGTCCGCTATCTCAGCCGTTGGTTCGTGCCGCCTGCCACCTTATTCGGTGCCGATTCTCCCGTTGAAGTGGTGGTGGGGGTGGAATGCGAAGGGTTTAGTTACGAGGAAAGTGCCACCCATAGCAATGTCTTCCAGGCCGCCGCCGAAGCCTATGTGCAAGTGATCAACCGCATTTGTTGCGATCTCCGCTTCCCAGATGCCTCCTAAATCATTGCGAAAGTCGACTCAAGGGCCTGTCAATCACCCATAGGAAGTTCAGTTGCAAAGTTAGAATTGATGTGGATGAGCGGTTGAACTTTACCAATCGGGAGTCGATCATGGCACTTTCAGAGGCTTTTTTGCAGTGGGAACAGCAGACTCAAGCCCAAAGTCGGTACGATGGCGAGAAGTCTCTCGTTCTCCGACTGCTCACACGACGTGTTGGGACATTGTCGGATGCTGCGCGATCGCAAATTGATGCGCTGTCGCTGCCCCAGTTGGAAGCCTTGGGTGAGGCTTTGCTCGATTTTGCCACGCTGACTGATTTAGAGCATTGGCTGCGATCGCAAGCAGAAATATCCTGACGACCCTGCATAAACCGGCCCCGCCGCGAGGAGTTATTTGGGGGGAGAAATCGCCTAAACCCAGCTCAAAAGTTGCGCCATCATGCGATTGGCCTGGGCATCATACCCGCCGCCGAAGAGATTGAAGTGATTGAGGATGTGATACAAGTTGTAGAGAACTTTGCGCTGTTGATACCCCGGATCAAGGGGAAAAGCCTCCCGATACGCTTGATAAAATTCGGCAGGAAAACTGCCAAACAGTTCGGTCATCGCCAGATCCACTTCGCGATCGCCGTAGTAAGTCGCTGGGTCAAAAATCACGGGCACCCCCGATCTCGTCACCGCCGCATTGCCTGACCACAAATCCCCATGCACGAGAGCGGGCTGGGGCTGATGTCCAGCGAGGAGTTGCGGCACAGCATCCAGCAATTGCGCTTGTTGCGGAAAAGACCCGCCGCGACGGTTGGCAAGTTGGAACTGGAACCCCAGCCGATGAGTTTGCCAGAAGGTTGTCCAATCACCTGTCCAGGGATTCGGTTGCGGCGTAGACCCAATGGTATTGTGCAGTTTCCAGCCAAAGCCCTGCGGACTGGTAGTTCGATGCATCGCAGCTAAGTTACCCCCCATTTCAGCCCAGGCCGCATCTGCCCCCCGTCCGCCCAACTCCAACCATTCCAGCACTAAGTAAGCCGAATCCGCCGCTATGCCCCAACAAATCGGGCTGGGGACGCGCATCGTTTGGCTGGCGACCATTTCTGCCAGTCCCGCGGCTTCGGCTTCAAACATCGCCACTTGCGCCGCCTGGTTCAATTTGACGAAATAGGTTTGCTGCCCATCCGAGAGGGAGGCTGCCGCGTTGATACACCCGCCCCCCAGCGATCGCTGGTGGTTGACGGCAAATGGTCGTCCCGTCACCTGGCTAATGTGAGCGGCAATCTGATTCCACATAAATACGGTTTACCACAAACCAGAGACGCGCCCCGTTTCGACACAGTTTTCAAATAGGGTGGTATCGCCCACTTCGACAAACGCACTGGTGCCCTTCGCGTGCAACGTCACCCCGCCATTGGTGTAGCGAATCCCCGAAGCGGCGGGTTCTTGCTGCAATTCCAGCACCTTACTGCCAAAGGTCGCTTTCACCGTGTCATTGTCACGATATTCCGCCGTGAAGCCTTTCCCCTCATTACAGCGATAGGTGACTTTATTAATCGTCTTGGGGGTTTGCGCGATCGCCCCTAGAGGCACCATCCCTGCCGCCACCACATTACCCAGAATGAGCACAGGAGCTAACCACCGTTTCATGTTTAACGTCTCCTCAACTCTAAGTTTGATGCCACATTAACAGCAAATTTCCCATCTGGCAGTAAATTTTTGAGTCGATCATGCGGCCTCAACACCATCGAGCCCAAGGACAGCATCACGCCTGCTTAAAAAACTGAATAATTTCCCGCACATGATTCAGCACTTGCCCATCGGTACTCAGTTGCGCGATCGCATTGCGGGCTTCTCGCGACAATCGTTCATGCTCCGCTTGATTCGTCGCCGCCGTATCTTCTTGCGTCGCCGCCAGTTGGGTCAAGTCTTGCCGCAGTGCCGTTAACTGGCGTTGTTGCGTTGCCGCCCACCCATCCGCGTGTTCCAAATTCAGTTGATATTCCACTTGTTCGACTTTGGCTTCGAGTTGAAACAGGCGATCGCGCAGTTCCATCACATCCTCGCGGGGATAGCGGAACGTTTGGCGAATGGTGCCCAGGCGATTGGCAAGATACAAATACAACGAGATCGCCGGACGCAATACCGTGAGCAGTAAGGCCGCTGCCGAACTGATATACCCGATCGCGCTAATGCCCGTTGCCGCCAACTCATACAAACCAATGGCGGATAGGAGGTGTAAAGCGATCGCCGCCCAGAGCGATCGTTGGGCAATTTTGCTGGCATACTCCACCTGTTGCGGATCAACAGTGATATTTTCCCGCCGCGACTCCGCCGCTTCCGCCAGCACCGCCTTCGCCTCAAAGTGAATATTCCAGGGCACCGTGACAATCACCATCAACCACCAAAAACTCGCGGCCCCAATCACCCAATCCAGAAAATTCCCTGCTGGAATGTGAAACCATTGCAACACCGCAAACACCAGCAACACAAACACTGGAAACCCAAAGGAAAAGCTCAAAAACCCGCCAATCATCGCTGTGACCTCACTTTCAAGAAGTTGTCTCCAGCATGGCAAGAGCGACCAACTGTCACAGCGATGATTGTGCCAGTTTGGGGAATGGGAAGCAAAGCGTCAGCTCCAGATAGACGAGAGGATCGATTCCATGACACTATCCAGCGATTGCCAAACCCAAGGTTGTGAGGAAAATGAATGCGCTATTGCTTGGAGAAAGACGTTTAGCCGACAATTAAAAGGTCAGGTTATGGGAGGCGCGATGTTATCGATCGAAGGGACATTTCAAAATGGTGTGGTACAACCGGATCAACCTGTTGTTGGGCGAGATGGGCAAAAAGTCCTGATTGTATTTGTGCAAGAAGAAGATGATGAATCCCCAGTCGCTAATACTGCTTGGGGAGATTTTGCCCAACTTTTAGCAGACTGTCAGGTTAGGACTGGGATCTCTGACCTTGCACATCAGCAGGATCACTACAGACACGGTACCCCTAAGCGAGAAGATTAAACTAAGTGAAGATCACGCCGGCCTTTACGAGCGATCGCCATTTCGAACAAGCGGGGTTTGGTAGGCTGTTGTCGTAGCAAATGCATCCCGATTTTGCTTGGGCGATCGCTGCTTATGTTGCAAGCGTGATGGGCTGTTGCTGAGGATGGTAAGACTTCCGAATTTTTGACACCGGAAGTCTCATGGCTCAAACGGGATGGAAGTAGAAGGCGGCACCCAGGATCGAGTAGGTTGCCAGCAGGAGCATTCCTTCCAGCCAGTTCGATCGCCCATCGAGGCTGATCAGGTTGGCAGTGACCACGGCGATCGCGACGGCAACGACTTCAAATAAGTTGAAGTTCAAATCCATCGGCTGATGGATCGCCACGCCGATCAACACGAGAATCGGAGCCACCAGCAGCGCAACCAGTAGGCTAGAACCCATCGCCACCGACACTGATAAATCCATATTGTTCTTCAGCGCCACCCGGACAGCCGTCACATATTCAGCGGCACCCCCCACCAGCGGTAGCAAAATCACCCCGGTAAACAGGGGGGTCAGGCCTAAGCCAGCGGTTGCTTCTTCTACCGCTCCCACAAAAATCTCGGAGACAAACGCGACCCCAATCGTTGCCGCGACTAGTACACCGCCCCAGAACCAGGGATTCGGTTTGCTGTGTTCACTGTGCTCGCCGCCAGCTTCAGCCGCAACTTCACCTTCCAGTTCCACCACGCCCACATCGTAGAGATAGCTGTGGGTTTTGAGGGAAAAGAGCAGGGTGAAGGCATAGACAGCAATCAGGACGATCGCGACAAAGATGGAAAGATTTTCGATCGCACTCGGTTCCACGACATTTGAGGTGGTAATCACCGTGGCGGGCAGAATGATCGCAATCACCGCCAGCGTCATCGTCGAACCGTTGACCCGCGCCACCACGGGTTTAAATTCCTGTTCCTTATAGCGCACGCCGCCCAGCAACATCGATAAGCCCATCACCAGCAGCAGGTTACTGACGATTGTGCCGGTAATACTGGCTTTCACGATATCAACCAAACCGGCTCTCAAGGCCACGATCGCGATAATCAACTCCGTGGCATTGCCAAACACCGCATTCAGCAGCCCCCCGATGGCTGGTCCCAAGGTGACAGCAATTTCCTCTGTGGCGGTACTGAGCCAGATTGCCAGGGGGACAATCGCTAGGGCTGAGAGGCCAAACACCGTCAGGGCACTCCACTCTAACTTGTCAGCCGCGATCGCGATCGGGACAAAAATCAAGAGACCAATAGAAATCAGATTTTTGGTTGGCATAGTGTTTCTCAAATTCCCCAGTCAATCATAGGCGGTTTTGATTTGAGCGTCTGCATTATGACTGCATGACTTCACTCTTTGCCAACCTGAGTTGCAGTTGCGATCGCCATCGAAAGTATTAGTGCGATCGGTGTCACCAATTGCAATTATGCAAAAAACTCTCACCCAACTGGATGAATAGAGTGGACGAACTGAAGATCACACTTCTTGAGGATGGGAAGAAAGATTCATTCTCGTACATTAGAAACATAGACAGTTGCTCAAGTGCAACCTGTATACCTGGCGGGGGGCTGCCAGGTATTTTTTTTGGCTAATTGACAACAGTAACGCGCAAAATAAATAGAAAGGCGCAATTAAATAGAAGACTGCCGTAGGTTGGGTTGAGGTACGAAACCCAACACCTGCACGGGTTACGCTACCGCTAACCCATCCTACATTTGAATCAGCCCACCGACTTAGAAAGTGTGGTTGATGTGATTAGAAATAGCTGTCAGTTAGGGATTGCAATTGAGTAATTGAAGCACCTGTGCGGCTTGCTTGGGTGCCTGAATCGTATTAAACAGCTGCAAGGCTTGGTGTAAATCGGTGTGACTTTTCTTGCGATCGCCCATCTGATAATGGGTTATTCCCAGTTGATAATAGGCTTCTGCCAAATCACATTTAGCCCCTAACTGATCGAGTAAATGAATCGCGTGCAGGTGATATTCCAGCGCACTTTCAAAGTCGCCCACCTGCCGTTGCAATTGGGCTATCCCATGCAATGCTTTGGCGCGAATTTGGGTAAAGTCATTTTCCGTTGCCAAGGCGATCGCCGCTTGATACAACTGTCTGGCCTGGTCAAACTCTTGTAAATGACCATAGGTGGTAGCTAGAAAGAGGAGGCTATAGCCTTCGCCCCAAAAGGTGAGGTCAGTCAGTGCCAGTCGCGCGATCGCCTGTTGCGCCAATTCACGGGCGGGTGCTAATCGGCCCTGACAGGATGCTAAATAGGCCAGACAGCAGAGGGAATAGGTTTTGTACTGGGGGCTGTCGGGAATCGTTTCGGCCTGGGCAATCACCTCCTCAAATACCGCGATCGCGGCTTCTACTTCGGCTAAATCGCGCAAACATAAGCCGCGATTGAACAGCGAAGAGGTAATCAGAGTATCCAGGTGCAAGCTCTTACCAATCTCAGCTGCCCGTTGGTGGCAGTCCAACGCTTGATGGATACTGCCTGCCAGCCGATAAATGTAGCCCAGCAGGTTATACAGTGATCCGGCACGGTAGTCGGGCTGGACGTTGTGAATCACGCCCGTAATCGCGGTAATCATTTGTTGCAGCAAGCCTAGCCGATAGAACAACCAGCCCAGCGGCAAGCCTTCCCCCCACCGACTATGTTTGAACTCAGTGAGCACATTACAAGCCCGCTCATACTCTTGAATTTCCAGATAGTGATAGTAAGCCTCCAGCGCTCTCAGGGCATCATCCACGGTGTTCACCAGCGGGACGCTCGACAGCCAATAATCCGCCGCTGCCAGATGCGCCAGGTGCCAGTCACCCCGATGCCGCAAGCGAGCGATCGCCTCCGCCCGAATCACCGGATGTAACCAATACTTGCCTTTCCGCACTTCAATCAGCGATCGGTCTTGCAAACTGCGAATCACCGAGCGGCGCAGGTCTTTGGGCGTATCCCACAATAAACACTCAACCGCTTCAATGGAAATATGATTCACATCTTGATAACGATAACAACCCAGACGGCACAACAACTGATATACATCGGGATTGGAATTTTGCAATCGATCAAATTGGCTGGCGACCAGATCCTTGAGTTCCGGTTCCACTAATAAATCCTGACTGTTTTGCTGCCAGAAGGCGGTCACATCCCCTTCAAAATCTTGCCAAATTACCCCGCTCAGAAGCTTCATCGCTTTAGCATTGCCGCCATAGGCATTACACATTGCGGCGATCGCGGGATCTGCACTGGGCAAACCACGATTCTGGAAAAACTGTCGCCAGGTTGGTTCGTCCAATCCTTCCAGATAGTAGCGCTCGATCGTCAGACTGGATTCGCTCAACCGTTCGCGACTGGTAATCAGCGTCACCGCTTGAATCCTGGAATCCGCCAGGGCTTTCAGCAACTCCACATAGAGCCGATGTTCCACCACGAACTTGCCATTCGCATCAAGCGCCGATTCCAGATTGTCGATCAAAATGCCGACTCGTTGATGGGGTTCCCGCAATTTTCGTTTCAGGCGATCGAGATTAATCCCAAAATCGCGTCCCGGTTCTTCGTTAAAGTCGCGTTTTAACCATTCCTCCACCACATTTTCCACCCGGGTGATGTTCCGGGTTTCGGTCGCCATCCAGAGTTCCAGAATGCAGTCAAATCCCTGTGTTTTGAAGAACTTGCGTGCCAGGGTGGTTTTACCCCGTCCGCCTTCACCCTGGATCAAGATGATTTTATTGCCCTCGGCAAGCCGCTGATTTAAGTCGGCGATCGCGGTTGCTCGCCCCATAAAATTGGGATTCACGACCTCCTCTGGAATCGGCGCTGCCCAGTTTGTCAACCCATTTGACTCATTGGGATTGGGATCTGGTTTAACGGCTGTTGCCATCACCGCCACCGGAGCCTGGAGCGTCGTGTAATACCGCTCAATTGCGCCCCGAAAATTGGCTTTGGTCACTTTCTCGCCGATCACCTCAGTCAGCAGGCGAAACAACTGCGCCCCCTCGTCTCGGATGTAGGGTTCAGCGTAGTCCAGGGTTTCGGCGATCGCCTTGTAGGTCTGCTTGTCCCACACCCCTAAAAAAATGCCGCGTCTCAGGTCACTTAAGCGCTCTCCTTTGGTCTCAAAAATGATTTGATCCAGTTGTTGTAGGAACTCTGCGGCACCCATTGAGACGTTTCAGATTAAATTTTCTCCCAATTTAACCTACTCTTTCCGACTTTTTCCAACAGAAGACCCGCCCTTTTCCGACAGACAGCCAACCTCTCTTGCCGCATAATTTGAGAAAACCACAGGGATAGTAGTTTAGGAAAATGCCATCGCCCATTTGTATTACCCCATGAGATGAAGTTGGTTGTCTGCCTTTGGATGATCACTAATCCGAGTTCTACAGTGGGTGCAAATGGCCTCAGATAAGTTGGTTGAGGAGATGACTGTGACCTGTTCTCTCACATGCTCAAGAGGTTAAGTCCATGCCATCCTTAAGTCCTTACAGATTTCAACAGCCCCCCCACCGCATCCCTCCTATGGCACAAAATGACCCTGAGATAATCGCCCAATTAACCGCCCAACTGCAAGCGATGGAAGCCCGCAATCGGCAAATGCAGGCACAATTGACCCATATGCAGCAACAGTTGGCAGACCGCGATCGGGCGAATATCCCCACCCGTCCGCTGCACATCACGACGGAAACCGAACACGATTACAGTACCGTCGTCCGGCTGGGATTTAAGTCCTTAAAGTGGTTGTTCTTATTCCTGATCGGCTTCTCGATCGCCTGTGTCGTCTCCGCCAGCCTGCAAGCCCCGCAAGTCCTCGGTGCTCTCACCAGCCTGATGTCCACCATCCTGGCTCCCCTGATCGTCCTCACCCTGTGTGTGATGGTTGGGGCGGCGGTGCTGGAGTCGTTGAAGTAGGGGGAGAAGGAGACAGGAGACAGGAGACAGGAGGGAAGACAATGGTAGAGACGTGCCGCTGGCACGTCTCCTAAGGGGTTTAACGGTTTTTGCAGAGAGGCACCGTTGGCATGTCTTCACGCCATTTCGCGATCGGTTTCTCGTCTCGAATCTTTGGCAAGACGGACCAACGGCACGTCTCTACGAAATCAACGCGACCTTCCCGCTTCTTCTGCCTCCTGCCTCCTGCCTCCTGCCCTGCCTTACTGCCAGAATCGACTGCGCAGAATCATCAACCGAGCATTAGCGGGTTGCATGGGGACGCGCCCCAGACGAATACATTGCCACAGGTGGTCAAACAGGAGGCCGGGATTGCCCTGGGGGTCGGTGGTGAAGTAGCCATGGCCGACGGGGTTGTCGTAGATGTTATTGAAGTCACCGCAATCGAGGGCAAAGACATTGCGGGGGACTTGAGAGAATTGTTCGGGGCCAGTGTGCCCCATGCGGCGGGCAGTGATGCTCATGTTGGCGACTTTGCTGGCGCGCATCGCCAAATCATCGGCAGCGAAATAGACCACGGTGTTGCGAGACGAATGAGCAATGTATTCGCCGGGTTGTTTAAAGTCGAGGGTGTTATTAGATACGTCTGCCGCAGCCATGAAGACGTTGCGAAAGATCAACGGAAAGCCCTGGGGCTGGAAGTATTCGAGCGATCGCGCGATCGCCCCCCGCAAGACGCGATTGCCCATGGAGTGTGCCAACACGTTAATGGGTTTCGTACAGGGATTTGCCAGCGTACTGTTCTCTTCACGCCAGCGCAAAAACTTTTCAAACATGCGGGCAAATGCCACGTCACTAGCATCGGCGGCAATTTGGTCATCAAAGTAATCTTTCACCGCCCCCAAATCGTCGTCGCAGGGCCAAATAATGGGTACAACCAGGACTTCACCGAGTGATTTTTGGTCAAATAAGGCTTGTAATTGTGCTGCTTTCGGGAATACGGCTGGTTCTGGGAGGTTAGAGTAGCCATGCAAAAACAACAAAATTTGTTGAGCGGGTGAGTCTTTCAACGCAGTGAAAAAAGCCCGATTGCCAATTTCGACGTAATCATTGGCACCATTGCGACGACAAAAATAAACCGATTGTTCGGCCTGATTATTGGTCAGGGCAAAATCAATCCGGCGTGGCAAGTCGTAGCTGCCATCTGGATTGCGGGGTGTTGGTCCTTCCTGCAAAACTCGGTTGGTGGCAAACAGCATATTCAAAAAGCATATTGAGCTTCTTCTGTATATCTCACGCAGGAGAGTGATCGGAGTAAATTCAAGTTTCTTAACTGGTGGAAGTATCACCTCCAGACTCAATCTATTCTGACACTGAGGCGTAATCAAGCATACATCTTAGCTCAACTCAAATCTCTTTCTTTTGGTCTATTTCTCCAGAAAAGCGAGCTGTTAAGTTAAAGCTAATCCTAGTTATTCCAGATATTTTTTTAGGTTTTCGCCTTGGTCGCTGCTGCATTCAATAAGTTTAAATGAATTTTATGGCAAGCTGCCCTCACTGTTCTAGAACAGTGCTCCGTCATGTGCAAAATGCTCATATTTACTGGTTTTGTCGCCACTGCTGGCGGCAAGTGCCAGCAGTGGCGTTGTCACCTCATTCCGTGGTCACTCAGTTAGGCTTTCACTCACTTGAGCGCATTGATCAGAACCGCTTGTCAGCAGGTCAACTCCCGGTTAGTCCAACTTTGTGATGAGGTCAACGGACGCAGGGGGCGATCGCCCGATCACCCCACCCTTTATCGGGCTACACTCAGCACGCGTTTTGCCTTAGCCAGCAGTTGGATGCGATCGCTTAACCCATTCCAGCCACCATTAATGATTTCCGTAATCGCTTCCACATCATCGCGATCGGCCAGGGGGTTTAATTTATGCGTTGCCCAAAACCAGGCTGCACTGCGACAGGCGAGATCTGGCTCTTCTAACCGAGCAGGATTAGCCACCAGATCCACCCCCAGCGCCATCCCACACTCATGATAATTCTTCCGCCCAGTAATCTGAATCAATCCGCGCCCCTTAAACCGCACCCCATCACCGGAATAAACATTGCCTAAATCACTCCGCCACTCGTAATCCGCGCCAGAGGCATACTCTTCGACTGCCCGAAAATGATCGGACTCATGGGCAATTTGCGCCAGAAAGTGTGCCTGCCGTAGCGGGGTGTCAATCTCAAATTCAATTAAGCTGTAGTTCAATTGGGGCACTAACTGGGCTAACCGTTGACTCGGTGCATCAGGGGCGATCGCGCCTAAATCCTGCGCCCGTAGCCACTGGAGTTGGGTGGGCGGGAACAGGCTGGCATAGGGTTGTTTGTCGGCGGGGCGCCGGGGTAAGCCACTCAAGGCACGAATCAAATTATCCAGTAGCCCATCCACAGTGGCTAAATTCCCAGTGAGTTGGGGGGCGAGCTCGCGCAATCGCTCGATCGCGGCTTGTCGTCCCGCCACCGGATTGGTGACTGCAAAAATCCCGACATAAGCGGGTTTATCAGCAGGGCGGGCAGGTAATTTGCTTAGCGATCGCACCAGCCCATCTACCGCTACATCCTGCGACTGCGGTGCTGGTGGAAGCGCGGCAATCAACTCAAACAAGCGTTCAAACCCTTGAACTCGCCAAATTTCTAATTGGGATGACATGGCTAGACCTCTGAACCCTGATGACAAAAGATAGTAGTAGATACAGTCAGGCAACCCAGCGTCAAAGTGCAGCCGGGCGCATGATTAAAGATAGAATTCCCCAGTTGGGGCGATCTTTCGCTAACATGATTCCGGCAAGCGGTTCCATTTTCATCGGCAGGATTCCTTCGATGCGTCAGCCCCTCCCTCTTCATCCCAAACAGCATGCGGATTCACCGCTCCTTTGGCTGGCAGTCCTGTCGGGGTCACTTTTATTGAATGGGGCATTGACGTTCGGGCTGCAATCCTATTTGGCAACCACTCAACCCACTCCTGCCAACGCCACGGCGATCGCCATCAATTTTGTCGAAGCACCTACTGCTCGCGCTACTGCGATCGCCCCCGCTGCCCCCCGCTCCACTGCGCCCTTACTGCCCCCCTCCTCACCCTCCAGCATTTCGGTCACCCCGCCCGCCGTTGCGCCCCCCCGCCTCGCCCTCGCCCCGGCACCTCGGTCACCCCAAAGCACCCGCCCGACACCACCCGCTCGCCGACCTGCCCCCACTGCGTCGCCAGCACCCCAACCCACGCCTCTAGCGGGTGAACCAGCACCACCTCCCCCCGCGCCAACCACCGTTGCCACCTCCGCGCGATCCCCGTCATCTCCACAGACTCCGCAAGTTGCCACCTCCGGCATTCAATTACCAGGCTTCACCCCGCCGCCAGACCCGACTCAAAATCCGGGTGATGCCACGACCGCTACGACCGCCACGCTTCCCCTATCGCCAACGGCTCCCCCCGCAAAGTTTGTGGTACAAGTCCAGGTTTTAGAGGCAGCGGGCGATCGCGACTCAGAACGGGCGATCGTGACATTGAAATCCGAACCTTTTACCAAAACCTTCAGTTCCGGTGAAGCAGGCTGTGTGCTCACACCTGAAAGCCTCCAAAGTTTTAATCAGCCCCTCCAATTCACGCTGACATTAAACCCTATAGGTAAAGTCACCCAAACGGTACCCCTTACCAACAGCAGTAGCCAACGCTACCAAGACTTAGGGACTTGTGTGCTCAAAGCTTGGACGTTTAATCCCGCAGTCGTCGCCAGTGCAGCGCCCCCAGCGGCGACTCAGTTTTTGCGAGTCAAAGTCACCTTCACCCAACCCTAAAAGAGTGGCGCAGATGACTAACTGTGCTATCTTATTAGATGGCAAATGGGTACCCCAAAATGCTTTATGCGGGCATAGTTTAGTGGTAAAACCATAGCCTTCCAAGCTATTGATGCGAGTTCGATTCTCGCTGCCCGCTTTGAAAGCAACCCCCCAGAATCTCTTGGTTCTGGGGGGTTGCGGCTTTCAGCTCATTTTTAGAGTAAATACAAGTGTTCTAAAGATTAGGTATATTTGGAACAGTTTAGTTCAATTATTGGGGTAAGTTTGGGGTAAATAGTGGTAAAGCAATAGCTGCCCAAAACTTGCCTGGGAGGTTGTATACCATGCATTCCAGTGATTCCC
>JAIXVO010000164.1 GCA_027482985.1 Cyanobacteriota bacterium | reverse complement strand
CTCATCAAGCCTTCCCAATACTCACTGGGAGTGTTTCCGATTGGGGTAATAGCGCCCAACCCAGTCACGACAACGCGCTTACGTTCAACGTTTGTCATAATTAATTTTCAACAGAGAAATGAATACATGGATGATGGACAGGGGTACCAGATGGCGACCAGGGAATTTCGCGATCGCAGTTGGGAATGCCCTGGGGGAGAGATTGGTCATGGGTAATTGGTCATGGGCCATGGGTAATTGGGAACTGCGGTGCGATTACCCATGACCACTGACTCACGATGCCCTAGGGCGATCGCCCCGATGCGGCAAGTTTTCAGGCTACAGGCAGCAGTTTAAGCCGAGGCAGTCACTTTATTGCTGATGTAATCCACCGCAGATTGCACCGTCGCGATTTGTTCCGCCGCTTCGTCTGGAATTTCGATTTCGAATTCTTCTTCCAGCGCCATCACCAATTCCACCGTATCCAGGGAATCGGCTCCCAGGTCATTGGCAAAGCTGGCCTGGGGCGTGACTTCGGTGGTTTCAACACCAAGTTGCTCAGACACAATTTTCTTGACTTTTTCAAAAATTTCTTGTTCGCTCATAGCTCCCTCGTTGGATGCGGCGGCAGTTCACTCATGCCAAATAACTTATGATCTGCTCTGGGCTTGCGATTCAAGGGCATGGATGGCTCCTGAATGGAAACAGTCCCAATTTTGAGCATTTTCTCATCTTAATCGAAAGCGTGATCGCTCTGAATGGAAGTCGTCGCTTTCGTGAGTGACCTCGAAAGGAATTCTAAAAAAAATGGGGATTGGGCGAATTTCATCGGCATGATGGAAAGATTCTTACTTATCCGGTCTGCCGTCGGACTTGTTGGTTCTATGCCCCATCCTGCGTTGAAATATGCCTACTACCCCGGTTGTGTCGCTCAGGGCGCGTGTCGGGAACTGCACCAGAGTACGCAAATCCTGGCACAAGCCCTTGGGATTGAATTAATTGAATTGAAAAAAGCGTCCTGCTGTGGGTCGGGCACCTTCAAGGAAGACTCCCAACTCCTGGAAGACACGGTGAATGCCCGCAATATTGCCCTGGCGGAACAACTGCAACTGCCGCTGCTAACCCATTGTAGTACCTGTCAGGGGGTCATCGGGCATGTGGATGAACGGCTGAAACAGGCGCAACAGAACAATCCAGCCTATTTGACCCAGGTGAATGAGTTGCTTTGCCAGGAAGGGTGTGCCCCCTATCAAGGCAGCACCGAGGTCAAACATTTGCTCTGGGCGATCGTGGGAGATTATGGGCTGGCTGACCTGCAAGCGAAAGTTACGCGGCGATTATCGGGCTTGAAGTGTGCCGCTTTTTATGGCTGCTACTTGCTGCGCGCCCAGGATCACATTCCCTTTGATGATCCGTTTAATCCACAGTCAATGGAAAATGTGTTTCAAGCCGTCGGCGCGACTCCCATTTACTACCGGGGGCGGGCTCAATGTTGTGGCTGGCCGCTTTCTAGTTATGCTACCGACCAGGCGTTTCAGATGGCAGGAATGCACATTCAGGCGGCGATCGCAGCGGGAGCCGATTGCATTGTCACCCCCTGTCCGCTGTGTCACCTGAACCTGGATTCACGCCAACCGGAAGTGGAAAAAGCGATCGGGCAAAAACTGGGCTTACCGATTCTCCATTTACCCCAATTGATTGCCCTCGCGTTAGGGATTGACCCCGCAGCCCTGGGATTACAGCGGCACATTGTCTCCACGCGATCGGTGGTGGATAAACTCATGACACCTGCTTAAATCAAAACTAGATGAGATGATCTGTCCGACTTTTCTGCAAAAGTCGGACAGCTGAGGCGAGGTGATTTACTGCCAATCTCTCTAAATTCAACCGTAGGATGGGTTAGCGGTAGTGTACCCCATGCAGGCGTTGGGTTTCGGTTCTCAACCCAACCTACAGCAGTCTGATCTTTGATTGCTACTCTGCTTAGTAGCCCAAATAGGTTCTCATGAACCAGCGTTTGACTTTGGCAGCGCCTGCTAGGTCTTGCTGCCCACCGCCCACCGTGACTGGCATCCCAATCAACGAGGCAAAGGCATCATCTGCCATTTCGCCTGCTTGATGTTTTTGAAACGCATCGACGACGGTGACTAATTCATCAACCGAAAAATCGTAGCCATTCAGCGCCGCAAATTCCGCGACTACAGGCGCGCGTTCCCCTTTCAGAGCTTCCGACTCAGCCGGATCGAGGTCGGCTTCGCTGCTGATGTTGCCGTCACCCACACCCAACAACTTTTCGAGCTGCTGGCGTAAGGCTTCGTCTTCGGCAGTCTTTTGCATGAATTGGAGTACAGTTGCAGTTGCCATACCAGAATGCCCCACTCGTTTGGACGAAAATATATTAGCAAGGGGGCGATTTAGGAGCGGCGATTCTTCACTTTCCCATAAGGGTTGAGCCTTATTTGTGGGGGTTTCTTGACCAGGCACGCCGCAGGTCAAAGAACGTATCGATCGCGTCCTGCTGCCAGGGATGCTGGTGGAAATAATCGCGGCGAAAATCAGTAGCGGTTTGTTGCACCAGTTCTGCCAGGGTGAAGGTGGGCGGGATCAACTGAGCGATCGCGCTCATCTTGAGGCGTTGTTGCATGGCCAGGGCAAGTAGGGCGATCGCTTCACCCGCTTGCGCTCCTACTAAATGCGCTCCCAGTAGCGTGCCATTGCGATGTCCGACCAGCTTACAGAAGCCCGTCAGGTCATCCGTAATTTGAGCCGTGGGCAGATTGTGTCGCGATCGCTGCAACTCCACAACCTGCCGACGACCATATTGCTGTTGGGCTTGCGCGATCGTCAGTCCCACCCAGGCCGCAGGTGGCGAGTGCAGCACCATTGGGATCGTTGGATAGTTGATCCGATGCACTGGAAAATAGAGGATGTTTTTCAGGGCGATCGCCGCTTCCGCACTAGCCACAGCCGCATCGCATTCCCTCCCAACGCGCCCTTCACAGGCATAGATGCGGGGATGAGTCGTTTGCAGCGTGGGTTTAACCCGCACCCCTCGATCATCCCACTGCACACCGATCGCCTCCAGTTGCAAGGCTTTCAGGTCGGGCGCATGACCCGCTGCCAGAATGATTTCATCCGCCGATAACACCGTGTTGCCGATCAGCAATTGTTTCTGACCCTGATGCGATCGCACCTGATCAATCGTCGTTTGCAGCCAGAGCTGAACGCCTGCTGCTTCTAATTGCGCCTGGATCAGTTGCGTCAGTTCGCGATCGCCCTGTGGTAACAAGGTGGGTTGTTGCGTCACCAGGATCAGTTGCAGGCCAAAAGCCACCAGCGTTTGCGCCAGCTCTACTGCCGTTTTACCATTCCCCAGGATAAATACCGTTTTCAGAGAGGATAACCGCTCCAGTTGGGCAGGCACTTGATCGGCTGTCAGGTAGCCCACCGCCTCTAACCCCGCGATCGACGGGATCGCGGGACGGGCACCCATTGCCAACAAATAGCCCCGGGCTTGCAACACGCGATCGCCCACCCTTACACCCAACGCCGGTTTACGGCAAAAGACTCCCGGCATTGTGCTCACATCCACCCCTTGATAGGCCAGGGCAGTTTCGGATCGCCCCACCGCCACATTGCGCCTAATCCCCTCCAGCCACTGATCCACCCGCGCCCATTGCCAGTCAGGGCGGGTGGGAGGTTGAGTCGCAAGGGCGGCGGGTAACGGAGCAGCGGCGGTCTGCGAGATTTGCGCCAGATGCAGCAGAGCTTGTGACGGGAGGGCTTCGGGTAAGGCTGGGAGGGGGTCGCCTTGAGTCAACAAAGCGACTCGCGCCTTTAAGGTGGCAGCCGCGATCGCGCTCTGGATGCCAGCGGGAGTCGCACCCAGGATAATCAAGTCGTAATCAACCGCCATGCGCGTCAGCCTATCCTCTAATATTTATCGTTGACGCTATCAATTTCGTCCCAGAGCCGTTCTAGCTGATATCGCCAGGCGGCGAGAGTATCAGCACGGGCTTGGCTATCTGCCGTCATATCGCCCATCAACCCTTCCTGGTAAAAGCGATCGAGGGTTTGTAAAGTGGCTTCCAGCGAATTGCCCTGTTGTTTCGCCACGTGAATGATTTGCCGCACGCGATTTTCAATCAGGCGCGTAAAACACTCATCCAATCCCTTCAGCCGTAAATCAATCAAGCGTTGCACAGCGGCTTGAAAGTCAGCGATCGCCAAACCTGCCAAACTGTGTTGAAACACTGCCCACAAGACTTCTTGCTGCAAGGCATAGCGGACTTCCTGGGTGTGGTCAAAATTGGCTTCCAGGAGTTGTTCAAAAAACGGTTGGGCATCCTGGGCAGGCGCGATCGCCACCAGTAACCGCAACCAACTGGCATCATCAGAAAGCAGCACTAATAAACAAAAATCGGGGGAGTCCACTTGCCAGGAACCCGGTGCCAGTTGTCGTGCTGCTGTGCCAAACAACTGCGTCAGTTCAGTGGATAAATCACTCGGAGTCATGCACGTTCGATCGGGTCTGCTTTCTTAGCTTACGCCGAAAAAAACTCCCCTGAAGGGGGTTCAGGGGAGATTCACCGGAAGGGAGATGCCAATCTAACGATTTACCCCAGCCACTCTTCCACGGCTTCTGCTTTCGTGTTGGTGTGGCGTTCTGGAGTATCGCGATTGAACTTCATGTGAATCGATCGCACCTGTTCGCCATCTGCCGCCACCGCCATGATCGGGTAATCAATCAGCCCATCCTGGAACGACATCTGGAAGCGGAACGTGCCATCGGGATTGAGTTTAATCGGACGACCGCCAATCGTGACGGTGGCATCTGGTTCGGTTGCCCCGTAAACAATCAGTTCTGCATCTGCAATCAGCCAGAATTTACGAGGACGGATTAAGGGCAAAGAAGCCGAAAAGCCCACGCCGGACATCCCGACTCCAGACATCGTCATGCCCACACCGGACATCGTCATCCCAACGCCAGACATCGTCATCCCGACACCAGACATCGTCATCCCCATGCCCACGCCCGACATCCCGACACCAGACATGGTCTTTTCACCCATGCCCACGCCCGACATCCCGACCCCAGACATGGTCATCCCCATGCCCACGCCCGACATCCCGACACCAGACATCGTCTTTTCACCCATGCCCACGCCGGACATCCCGACCCCGGACATCGTTCTTTCACCCATGCCCACACCGGACATGGTCATGCCAACCCCGGACATCCCGACCCCAGACATCTGCGCCCCAGGCACCGCCCACATGCCGACTCCAGAGGCCATCACATAAGAACTGGTGACTTGCTGCGCCGAACCTGCCACATGCTGAATGGAGCCCGCCGGAATCGAACCCGCAATGTGCTGAATCGAACCGGGAACGGGTTGCTTGGAGGCATACAAGGAGCCATCCACCCGTTCAGCTTCCACGGTTTCCGCTAAACCATACATTTGGTCGTAGATGGCAGCCCCCATACTGCTGCGCTTGGCGGGGGGAGTCAAGGTCGCAAAGGTTTTGCCGCGCAGGTCTTCATCCCAGGAGACGGTGAGGAAGTAATCTTCGATCCAGTCGGAGGGGTAGATCGGCGGAATGCGGACAGGAGCCGATCGCGCCAGAATCAACCAGCGCCCATCCACACAGCGATAGCCAATATCAATCACATAATCGCGATCGCTGACGGGAATCGGCAAATACCATTCCCGCGCCAACTCATCGCAAGGATATTCCTGAATACTGTGGGGCACTTGCAATGGCAGGCTGACATCCGTCACATCATAAATTCGCAGGGCCAACTGCTGCCCACCCTGCCGCCGTAGCCCTTCCTTGGCATCGTTGGGAATATCCCAGTAAGCATAGGCCCACTGTGGGTCACGGGGCATCAATACAATTCGCGATTCGCCATAACCAGAGGGTAAATCAGGTAAACCTTCATCCACCGCGGCTAGATTGCCACCCGTGCGATCGTCCTGTCCCACATCAAACTTGGCGGCTTCCACCACTTCCTGCGCCGCCAGTTCGCGCCTGGGGGTCAGCCCTTCCGGTTGCCGTCCGCCCTGAATTTCCTGAATGGCGGTCAGTAGTTGATCCTTCCGCATCCGGCTGTAGCGCGAGACACCACATTCACTGGCCACTCGGCGTAATTGGCGGAGCGTCATTTCCTCTAGAGGCGGACGGTCTTTGGACATGGTTGTATCCTCTGGCGAAATTAATGGGTTAGTTGAAAAACGCTGCTATATCGCAATCTGTAAACAAACTAAATCCTGGGGATCAATTTGTTAAGAATATGTTGCAAGAAGTTGCGCCGCTGGTCAAGGGCTGAAACGACGCTTTTTACCCGTTTTCCAGGTTTTTCAGGGTTACAAGGGATCGCAATGTCATGAAGCCATAACATTTAAGGGATCGGGGATCATGCTTGCTCACGTTTTGCCGCCCGATTGATCCCCTGTGGGTCTGGTGATCCGCATCTCAGTGACACGATCGCCAAGCGGCGCGATCGCAGTCGCGTCACGAGGGGACAAATCTGGGTAAGCTGAGAGTCGAGATTTAGTGGTTGTGATTGAGGGATTGAGAATGCCGTTAGGGGATGAGTTGCTGGAGCCAGATCAAGCCATTGAGCCCGATGAGGCTGCGGCGGAGCCAACTGATCGCGGCGCAGATGCCACCGCAGCCCCCAAGCAAAGTCGCTTGATCAGCCGCGTCTTAGCGCCAGCCGTGCGGTTGTGGGTGCGATCGCAATTGGAACACGTCGAAGATTTACACCTGGCGATCGAAGCGGGCGATCGGCAATTGTTGGGTGGTGGGATTAGTCGCGTCACTGCCGCCGCTAGCAAAGCCGTCTATCGCGGACTGCACTTCAGCCAGATTCAGGTGGCGGGGCAGGACATTCAAACCAATTTGGGGCAAGTCTTGCGGGGGAAGCCCTTTCGTCTATTAGCTGCCTTTCCCGTTTGCGGCGAAGTCACCCTCACCGCAGCCGATCTGAACGCCTCCCTCACCGCCCCCCTCCTGGCGGATGCCGTCACCGACTTTTTGCTGACCTTCCTGCAACAATCCGCCCCCAGTGCCGATGCCGCCCTCACCCCCACCACCCAACTCCAGGATGTCAAAGTGCAATTGGGCGAGGATGAATTAACGTTTACTGCCTTGCTAGCAACGTCCACCGCCACCACCCCGATCGCCATCCGCACCCGCCTCTCCATCAAAAAAGGCAACCTGCTGAAATTAGAAGGCTTTCAATATCAGTCGTCCGTCGCTGAGTTAGTCGCTGCTGCCGATTGCAAAACCAATTTCACCATCCCTCTCGGCTCCGATATCCACCTGGAAACCCTCTCTGTGCAACCGAACCAGCTCCGTTGCGAGGGTCGGATTACGGTGACACCGTAGGGGAGGGCAGAAGGCAGGGGGCAGAGGGCAGAGGGAGGAGACAGGAGTTGGGAGGAATAGGAGGGAGGGAGAGGAAGGGGAAGGAAGCAGACTGTAAGGGTGCCGCATTGGGGCAAAGTTGGACGGGTGTGTCGGTTTCTTTGCTTAGAAGACTACACCGTCTGACTGTTACCGCCCCTTCTGCCCTCTGCCCTCTGCCCTTCTGCCCTTCTGCCCTCTGCCCTCTGCCCTTACTACCCCGGCAACAGCGGCAATAGCAGGGTGACGAAGTAGAACACGAGGGGGGCAGTGAAGACGTAGCTGTCGGCGCGATCGAGGATGCCGCCGTGACCGGGAATGAGTTGACCGGAATCTTTCACACCAGCATCGCGTTTCATCATGGATTCGGTTAAGTCACCCAGGAGGCTGGCAATTCCAATCATTAAGCCAAGGGCCGCACCCGTCATGGGCCAACCGGTCCAGTCGAGGTACCAGGAACCAGCAACGGCAACGGCAATGCTGGCAGCGACACCGAATACAGCCCCTTCGACCGTTTTCTTGGGGCTAATGTCGGATAGCCGGGTGCGACCAAAGAATTTACCAAAGGTGTAAGCGCCAATGTCGGCTGCCCAGATGCAGAAGAAGGCGAGCAAAGTGGCGGTTAAGCCCTGGGGTAACGCCTTCAGATGGGTCCAATCAGGTGTCCAAAAGCCATTCAAGGGCAGGTTACTGGCGGCGGTTTGCCCCAGCGATCGCAAGCGGACCCAGTAGCTCGGCAGGTAGCCGCCATAAAATAGCCCCATGATCGAGGCGGAGATGTCGGCGATCGTGGCAAATTTGGGCTGGAACAATAAATAGAAGCAAATGAAGGTGCCAGCAACGGGAAAGATGGCATCCGCCAGGGTCGGAGACAGGTTAGAAATCACCAACAATGCCTGACTCACAACGAGGGTCGTTTTGGCGGCGGGGGCAATGCCTTTCGCTCGGGCCAGTTGGAAGTACTCAAGTTGACCTAAATAGACAATGATGCCGAAACCGATGGTGAAGTACCAGCCGCCCAGGAGTGTCATCCCTAATGCAATGGCGATCGCGACAAGGCCACTCACAATTCGAGTCCACGGCATAGTAAAAGTTACGGGTGAGGAAGACCCAGTCACAATAAGTTGGATAGAAGATTAGCGGGAGTTTAAGAAGGTTAAGAAACCTTTGCAACACTGTACCTGAATTTCGGGGACAGCAAGAGCAACCCACTCAAAAAGTACACAGTTACTTTTAGCGTATCGAATTTTTCTCAACCTCACACCCCCATTCCCCTTCCCCCTGCCCTAAACCCCCCTTCCCCCTGCCCTAAATTTGGGAATCTT
>JAIXVO010000711.1 GCA_027482985.1 Cyanobacteriota bacterium | reverse complement strand
GAACCGAAGCTGATGCGGCAACTGCTGGAACGCAACTGGTCGAATACGCTGGAAGCCCGCTTTGGCATTGTGAATAATGAAATTGTGGTAGTCACAACGCGATCGCTGGCTGACCTCTCTCCCAGTGAAATCTCCCGCGCCATTACGATCGTCGCCACGATCGCCGATGAAAGCGATGAACCCCTGATTCAGGAATTTGGATTGTAAGCCAGGATTGGAGCGATCGTGATGCAATGGCGGCTCATTCCTCCCCTCTGTGCCGCTGGTGCGACCCAAATGGCGATCGATGCCTGGTTATTTGAGCAACACGCTCAGGGCATCCAGCCATCGATCTTGCGCTTCTATACCTGGCAACCCGCCGCCATTTCGTTGGGCTACCATCAGCGCCAATTTCCCCCCCATTGGGAATCCCTTACCTGGGCAGGGCAACCCGTGGAACTGGTGCGCCGTCCGACGGGGGGTAGAGCGGTGTTGCATCAGGGCGACCTCACCTATGCCGTGATTACCTCTGGTCTGCCTCCGCGTCGCCAGGAAGCCTATCAGCAGCTTTGCGAATTTTTGATCCAGGGCTGGCGATCGCTCGGCGTGGAATTATCCTACGGGCAAGCTAGGCGCGGCTACATTCATAACCCGAATTGCTTTGGAACCGCGACTGCTGCCGATCTCGTGTTGGCAGATGGGGCGAAATTTATCGGCAGTGCCCAACTGCGCCGGGGGGATGTGGTGCTGCAACATGGGTCAATGCGGTTGCAACAAGATGCCGCCTTATTTCAGGCTGTGTTCGCCACCGATCCCCAGTTGCCTCAGTTACCGCCAGCCCTCCGTGATCCCAAGTTGTCTGCAAAGGAATTACAAGAGACTGCGATCGCCCATTTACTTGCTGCTGCCGCCGATTGCTTCAACGCAGAATTGGTCTTAGCACCGTTGATACCAGACGAGTGGATGGAGATTCAAGCCCTCATTTCTCACCCCAAAACGCTTTAGGAGGCTTCTTTTTGGGAAAAAATTACCCTGCGGAGGAGCCAGTTTTGCCGCAGGAATAGTGGTCTGTCATGCGATCGTGAGAAATGGCCTTAAGCTTTGCCACCGGAAGCTTCAATCGCCGATTGCGCAATTACACCCAACTGAAATCCTGGCGGGTAAGCCCCTTCATCCTTAATTTGCTTAATCAAAGAATCGGAAACCGTCATTTTCATCTGTTGTGCCAACGCCCGCACCACATCGCCTCGGTCAATCACGCCCGACACGGCACCCGCTGGCGAAAGGACAGTCATCCGGCGCAGTTGCCGGTCTTCCATTTGTTGAATCACTTCCACCAGGGGGGTCGCTTCTTGCACCGAAGGAATTTCGGGTAGCGGTTGAATAATCTGATAGAGCTTTTGGGTTTCCCACTCACTCCGCTCGACATAACTCAAATCATCTGCCATCACCATGCCCCGATACCGTCCGTCGGATGAAGCGTAGTACACGTCGGTCGCCGCAGTCCCTAATAGATAGTCATCGGCAAAGCGGTGCAGCGTCATCTCGGCATCCACCACCCGAAATTCGCGCGTCATCGCATCCCCAGCTTTCAAGGATAGAAGCGCTTCTTGCAATTCGGTCAGGCGATCGTAGCTGCTAGCGTTCTGCAACACAAACCAACCAATCAACGCCAGCCACAGCCCGTTGGCATTCAGCGTCAGGATGCCCAACAAGATGGCCAGCCAGCCCAGCGTTTTGCCAGCCCGCGCCGCCCAATGTACGCCCTTAAACCGACTCCCGGTCGCCTTCCACACTGCCGCCTTCAAAATTTGACCACCATCCAGCGGCAATCCCGGTAGCAAGTTAAAGAGTCCCAAAAACAAATTAATGCCTGCCAGGTAACTCGCCATCACGCTAATTGGGTTATTTTGCTCCGGTACTACAAAAAAGACCGCCCCCATCAGCAGCGCGATCACAAAACTCACGGCAGGACCCGCGATCGCCACCTGAAAAGCCTGTCCTGGGGTCTTCGATTCCTGGTCAATCGAGGCCACGCCACCAAATAAGAAGAGCGTGATGGAGTTGACCTTAATGCCCTGCGATCGTGCCACCAGGCTATGCCCTAACTCATGCAGCAGCACCGAGGCAAACAGCAGGAGTGCCATAATTGCCGCCGCCCCATACGCAATGGGAATGCCCCAATTCGGGTAATTATTCTGCCACGACAACCCATAGCGAAAGATCAGAAACGCCAGGATTAAAAACCAGGATGGATCGATAAATAGAGGGATTCCAAAGAGCGATCCAACTCGCCAACCTCCCTGCATAATGACTCCTTGCTGCCTATCCTTCCAGGATAAAGGATGAAGGGGGGGATTGGGGATTGGGGGTTGGGGTTGGGGGCGATCAGAACCTAACCCCTTAAACCTTGTAACGCCCCTTTCCTTCTTTCTCCTGATGCCTGGCTTCTGGCTCCTGTCTCCTTCTGTCCTCACCCTCCCATTCCTTCCTCTCCCTCCCTCTCCCTCAAAACCGACACACCGAAGCCGGCTGCACCGGGCAGACCTTCTGCTGCAGAGGGGTTTTGCGGAGGTCTAATTCGCGCAGATTGGACAGGTTTTTGAGCATGTCAACGTTAGCCACTCGTGTGTTGTAGAGATCCAGGTTAGTGAGTTGGGTGGAGCCTTTGAGGGGGCTGACATCGGCGACGGGGGTGTTAAAGACGGCGAGTTTTTGGAGATTTTTGAGGGCACCGAGAGGCTTCAGATCAGCGATCGGGTTGTTGCCGATAATCAACTCATTTAAGCTGCTGAGTTGGCTGAGGGGGGTGATGTCAGAAATTTTGTTTTCAAACAGGGTTAAGGTTTCCAGGTTGGTTAACGCTGCTAGCGGGGTCAGGTCAGAAATCTGATTTTCAAACAGGGCGAGGGTTTTGAGATTCTTTAAAGCGGCGAGCGGGCGTAAGTCGGAAATGCTGTTGCTGTAAAGCGAGAGGGCTTCCAGATTGGTTAACGCCGATAACGGCTTCAGGTCAGAAATTTGATTGTTGTAGAGCGACAGGGCTTGCAGGTTGGTGAGAGTCGTCAGAGGTGAAAGGTCAGAAATGCGATTGCTATACAGCAGGAGATTGGTCAGTTTGGTGAGGGATTG
>JAIXVO010000657.1 GCA_027482985.1 Cyanobacteriota bacterium | reverse complement strand
TTGATGTGCAGGGAGCGCGGGTGATGGCGTTTCGGCTGTCACCGGAGGGGGTCTATGGGCCGATCCTTGAGTCGATCGCCTTGGCTGGTCTAGACATAACCCTGGTAGAACAAGCCTTTCAACGACTGGCGACAGACCCTAACGGGGCTGTGGCCCAGTGGTTTGCTCAGCAGGTGTGAGGTAGGGCAATCCGAATTGATTTTTTCTGACGTTAGGTATTTTCTCGAAAAGCGTTTCCCAAATGGTGGGCAGTGCCCACCCTACGGCGGCTGTAGTGACTGAATTCTTAACGGGTGACAACGTAGCTAGAGAGCTTGCTGCATGAGGGATAGAGCATAGAAACCTCGCTGAAAATAGAGGTGTTTATGGGGTTTGAGTGCTATTAGTTGGAGCGCCCAGTCGGCCCATAGCTCCATGGCATAGATCCACCGTTGACCCGTTGACCATAAAGACCGCGACTAAAGTCACTCTGTCGAGGCGTCTTATCGTGGTGCTCTTGGATACGCCCAGCATACTGATCTACTCCAAGGTGTTTCAGCTGCTGCCCGTGCATCGTGGCCCAACTGTAGGCCAAGGCGATCAGCAACACTAAGGCTAAAAACCGAGTGTCATTGACCTTGGCATCCTCCAAGTGATAGCCGCCCGTCTTGCAATCTTTGAAGAGTTGTTCGATGGGTGAGCGGTGGGTTACGGCGGAGCAAAATTTGGGGACAGAGAGCAAGGGCGATTGGCCGCCTAACGCCACCCTACGTGGCTCCCAATCCAAAATCACCAATCCAAAATCTAAAATCGCCGGATACCCTTGAACACAGCTCTCTTTGTCGTCAATACCTATGTCGTCAAGGAAAGTAGCGATAAAATTCTCGACGATGCAAAACTCTCATGATCTCCAAGGTCTCGCCATTGAGTTCAAGCCCGATGCGGTAATCGCTCACTCGGATGCGATAACGGTTGGTAGTACCCACCAGCGCTTTGACGTTGGGCAAGGTTTGTAGGTTAGCAGCTTCGGGTAAGACTGTGAAAGCTAAATCGTGAATTTGCGAGTAAACAGGCTGGCTTTTGAGCTTTTTTTAGATCTTTTAGGAAAAGTTTGCGATATTCAACCTTCAATCGCTGTCCTCCTGGGCCAGGAACAGTATTGCTTCTTCCCGGTTCAGCAGAGACGTCGCTTGGGCTTCATCCATAGCGTTGTTGAGGCAATAATCTTCTAGGTTCTCAGCCAGTTCTTCGTCAGTAGAGTCGCCCCCTTGGGGTAAGAGCCGCCGCCACAAATCAATAGGAATGACCACGGCTCTGGGATTGCCTTCCAGGTCTGTGAGGTATTCAATAGCGCTCTTGGGCATGGCTAAACCTCTTGGTAATGTCTCAATGGTACTACGGGGTAAAAGCCCCGGTTTTTTGGATGGCGGGATGCGGGCGATGGGTGGGCGGCACGTTGTTTGCGATGACGCTTGCTACAAAACGGATATGACCCGAAGGTTGGGAACTCGGTACATTGGCTTGGTGGGTTTTTCGGTCGTCAGTAAGTCTTCTGCCTCTAGGGCGATCGCGGCGGCAACGTGCAGTGCATCCATGGCGGCTAGGCCGTAGTTGCAGGCGATCGCATGGGCCTGCTGAATCAGGTTATCTGTGTCGGTTGCCCAGGTCGCTACTGCACTGAAGAAGGTCTCGTAAAACTCGGCCTCGACCGTTTTCTGGTTAAAGACAGCCTTGGGCAGCACCTCTAGCCGGACAAATGGGCTTGAAACAAAGACGCGGGTAGAATCAGCCAGAAAGAGCAGGGCAGCCTCAGCAATTACATCTTCCCCACGGGCAGCGGCGATCAAAACACCTGAATCAACAAAGGTGCGCGTCATTAATCTAGCTCTACGCCTCCACGGCGAGAGGCCAGTTCTTGCTCAAGGGCATCTTGGTTAAGTAATGGTTCTCCCGCAGCAATGATTTTGGTACGCAGGCTACGCAGGCGATCGCCTAGGGATTCTTCTAATTCGAGGGGGCGGGTCTGCCCAGCATCGACGGCTTCAAGCCCCTGCTGAATGCCCGCAATGGTCTCTAGTTGGTCGATCAACTGCTGAAGCTTGGCCGGGTCAAGGCTGCCTGGCTGAAGAAAGGTCACGAGCACCTGGGTGCGATCGCTGACTCCTTCGGGTAGCGCTGAAAGTTGAATCTGCCCATTCTGGTACATGCCCTCAACGGTTTTCAGCATAGGATTCCTTGAGTAGGCCGAGTTGTCTTGATTGTAGCTTTCACGCTTGGGTAATGCAGCTACCAGAGACCCCAGGGTTCTAGGCCAATCGCCAACGGTGATGCTGTGCCAGAGCAGAACCCTGGGGTCTGGATGTCGCGGTTTCTGGCATCGCCGGATACCCTTGAACAAAGCCCTCTTTGTCGCCAACGCCTATGTCGTCTCGATCGCGCGGTTTTTTGGCCAGCCCGGAGGGGCTGACGCTGCTCCAGGCGGTTAGGACAGTTTGTTATGCTATTGCCAGTAATGGCGGCTAAAGATGATCCACTCATTCCGCAATCAGGGAACCGAGGACATCTTTAACGGCAAAGCTTCTAAGGTGGCGAGGGCTATTTGCCCGCAAAACCTTTGGAAGCGCGCTACCCGCAAGCTTGACCAGATTGACTCGGCGGCAAGTGTTGATGACCTGAAGGTGCCTCCCGGCAATCGGTTGGAATTGCTGAAGGGGGATTCTTCCCGGAAGAGGCTTCGCCAACGCGCCGGGCAATACAGCATCCGCATCAATGACCAATACCGCATTTGTTTTGGCTGGTCAGACCAGGGAGCGACAGAGGTTGAGATTGTTGATTATCACTAGGATTGGTTAGCCCATGAGAGTTCCGACCCATCGACCACCCACCCACCCAGGCGAAATGCTGCTGGAGGAGTTTTTGGTGCCGATGGAGCTGTCTCAGCAGACGTTGGCGGCCTCGATTAATGTGCCAGCCGCCAAGGTTGAGGCGGTGGTTCGTGGACAACAAGGGGTCACCCCTGGACTGGCGCTGCGGTTGGCTAAGTTTTTTGGCATGTCTGCCGATTTTTGGCTGACGCTGCAACTGCGGTGGGATCTCTACCAGGCCCAGCAAGAAGACGCTGAAGCCCTAGC
>JAIXVO010000816.1 GCA_027482985.1 Cyanobacteriota bacterium | reverse complement strand
GTATTCCTTCAGAATTTTGTAGCGGACAGTGTAGCCAAGACTGATCAACGCATCTCGAAACCCGCGCTGGTCCTGGGGGTCTTTCAAGCCGGTGTACCAAAACGCATTCACCAGAACCATTTCTGGATCTCTCGTAAAATATTCCAGCACCCGTTTGGGGTCAAAAAACCAGCCGTTTTTTTGCTGAGCATAGAACATATTGTTGCCGTCTACAAAAATAGAAAGACGGTCAGACATTTTTTGCATAGAAATTTATTGCCTATAAGAGAAAATATTTTGGTTAGCTAATTGTAACAAGCATCTTTGAGTGGGTTTCTGAAAATTGCAAATCTCAGTCTCAAAGTGGGGCAATTTCCCACTGACTCGGACAAACTGAGTAGCGGTGCTGACATTGAGTCGAGATCGCCCGTCATGCAAATACCGCGATCGCCATCAAGTCAGACAAGTGGCGTGAAGGATGACCAGGGGTAAGCATAGACAAAATACGATAAGGACTTCATTGGATAGAAAATAGAGATAACGCAACGAGCGCCAGCTTGCCTGATTTTAGACGATGAATTAAGGATACACCGCTAAGTTTGCCGCCTGCGATCGCATTCATGATCCCCAAAATATCATTTAAGTTCCGGCGAACAGGCATCGGGCAAGACTTTTGGGGAAACCAGGCAGTCCTGAAAAGTGTTGTAATAGGAAACAGTTTATTGCGAGATTCAGATGTCAGCAATCAAACCAGGGTGCTGTTTGGGTTCACTGTTGATGAGCGGTTGTCATGACAAAACCACTGTTTGCCCCCACCGAAGCGTTCGAGGCTGGTTCACCCCCTCCCCCGCGCCGCCCACGCTGGCGGATGCTTAAAGTCCAATATCGGCGCTGGTCGAGCCGGTGGCGGCGATCGCGCCCCAATCTATCCCCATCCTACTGGGTCGTGGGTGGTGTTGCATTGACCGCCGCTCTGGCCACCATCCAAAATCCCATCCCGGTGCAATTGATCGAGCGGAATGCGCAAACTTTGTTTTTTGATCTGCGCGGTTCCGTGCCGCCGCCGGGTAACAACCCCGAGCTGCCGCAACAGCCGGAAATCGTGATCCTAGCGATGGATGGAGACACGATGACGCAGGGCACCCAAATTTACCCCTCTGATCCCACACAATATGCTTATTTTGCGCCGATTCAGCAATGGCCCTGGCAGCGCACCGCTTATGCGATCGTGATTGAGCGGCTGATGCAGGCCGGGGCGCGGGCCGTGGTGTTGGATGTGGTGTTGGATGCGAACAGCAGTTATGGTGAGGCCGATGATGCCCGATTGCAGCAGGTTCTAAAGCGCTATCCCGGTAGAGTCACCCTGGCCGCTAAATATGTGGAAGAAGAAAAGCGGACGGGCTTTGAAACCCAACTGCTGACCCCGAATCCCCTCTTTCAGGCGGCAAATCCAATTCTGGGGTTTATTAATCTGCCCATCAGTGCCAACGGTCGGATGCATGAGTTAGGCCGCGTCTATTGGCAAGAGACGCAAGCCCAATATGCCGAGTTAGGGATTGAGCTGCCGCAGATTCCGTCCCTGGCAGAAGGGGCGTTACAAGCTGCGCAAGTTGACTATCCTGTGCCGCTGGGGAAAGACCTCTTCTTTTATGGTCCCAGTCAAACGTTCCGCCATATTCCTTTCTGGCATGTGCTTGATCCCCAGAATTGGCAGGGTTATCACCTCAAAAATCAAACTTTTAAAGACAAGCTCGTGCTAATTGGGCCGACGGGCGGCGGGGAGTCATTCCAGGATTTTCATCTGGCTCCGTTTTCGGGCACTTTACGCTATCCCGAAAAATTGGCTGGGGTCGAAATTCAGGCCAACGCGATCGCGACGCTGATGCAAGGCCGCACCCTGATGCCGCTGTTTACCCATGGGCTGGGGCAGGGCGTGTTTGTGGTGGGAGTCGTCGTCTTAGCGGGCTATGTGCAAAATCGGCAAACGAAGCGGTTACGCCTGTCGCAGTTGCTCCATCGGTTTGGGTATGGGGTGGCGATCGCCCTGGGATACGGGGTGATCAGCTATGTCGTATTTGTCCAGGGACGCTTGATTTTGCCCACCGCAGTGCCGATGCTAGCGATCTCGATGGGTCGGTTGGCGGCGCTGGCGATCGAAATTGTGGGATACCAGCGGCGACTCCGACGCGACATGAAGAAGCTGCCGGATACGTCTACTGACCTGGAAACAGACAGCTCGTATGAAACGGCAGAGGCGCAGGAAGTTTTGGAGCGACGGAAGCAGGAGTTTTTGGGCAGTATTCTCAAAGGTCGCTATCAGGTGGAGAGCGAGATTGGGAAAGGCGGTTTTGGTGAAACCTATCTCGCGAAAGATCTGCAACGTCCAGGAACGCCGTTTTGCGTGGTGAAACGCTTACGGCCACAGAACAAAAGTGACAAAGTCATGCGCTTGGCGGAAAAGTTATTTAAGCAAGAAGCTGAAGTCTTGCAACAACTGGGACATCATGACCAGATTCCCGATCTGCTGGCCTTCTTCAACCAGGACAATGATTTCTATCTGGTGCAGCAATATGTCCACGGCAAATCACTAGCCGATGAACTCACCCTCTCCACGGCTTCCCGCAAAGTGACCCGCCCCCTGAACGAGCAGGCTGTCGTCCTGTTGCTCTCCGAACTGCTGCACATTCTGGATTTTGTGCATCATCATAAAGTGATCCACCGGGATATTAAACCCGCCAATATTCTTCGCCGGCAGGCCGATCGCAAACTGGTTTTGATCGACTTTGGTGCGGTGAAACAGGTGCGCGATCTGGATGTGCTGGATGATGGGACTCAATTGACGGTGCCCATTGGGACGAGTGGCTACATGGCACCCGAACAAGCCCAGGGCAGACCCTATCCCGCCAGTGACATTTACTCCTTAGGGATGACGGGCATTCGCGCTCTGACGGGGATTGAACCCCGCAATCTGGATACCAATCAACAGGGAGAAACGCAGGGACTCGATTGGCGCGATACCCTGCGAGCCAGTGAGGTGTTGATTCAGATTTTGGAGAAAATGACCTGCTTCAATCTCAGCGATCGCTATCAAACGGCGCAAGCAGTCCTAGTGGACTTGCAACCTCTTGTGAAATCTAGTGCTGCCCCTGTCCCGCCGGCGATCCTTCCCCCCGGTCACGACGATTGCTCGGTGACGGATGTAACTCAACCCTGGCAATTCGATAGCCCCGATCTGCCCTTGCCGCCCACCGATCCTGAACTCTCTCCCCCAGCAGCGCTCGAACAGGGCAAAACTGAGATCTGGCAGTCGGAGGCCGTGACCGATCCAACCACTCCTGCCACGGACGAGATCGCCGAATTACTCCCCACGGACGCAGAAACGCCCGCTATGGACGCGATCGCCGAATTCCCCCCCACGGACGCAGAACCCTCATGACTAACTCAGCCGCTGGCGCTGCCGCGATCGCCCGTCGCCGTCGCAAGCAAGCCCACTAAGCGGGGGCAGACTGTAACCGCACGCCCAGTCCTGGGAGTTGATTGGGCACCAGCCGCCCTTGCTGAAAACTGGCTCCGATAAACGGATCGTCAATTAAGTTGAGGTGACTATCGAGATCGATGTGATCCGCCAGGGGAGACAGATGGGCGAGGGCGGTATTCAGCAGGCTACTGTCGGAGTAGCAGCCAAACATCACCTTGAGGCCACAGGCTTTGGCGGTGTGAATCATCCGTAGCGCTTCCGACAGTCCGCCGGATTTCATCAGCTTAATGTTGATGCCATGCACTCGGTCGGCTAAGGGCAGAATGTCGTAACTGGAAAAGCAACTTTCATCGACAAAAATCGGCAGGGGCGATCGCTGGTACAGTTCCGGCAGGTCGCCCTCCTGTCCTTTCGCCAGCGGTTGTTCGATATAAGTCACGCCCTGGGCTGCCAGCCAATCCGCCATTTCCAGCGCCTGGGGTAACGTCCAACCCCCGTTCGCATCAATACTGATTTGAGGCATGTGGGGAGCCGTCGCTTTAACCGCCAGTAGCATGGCGCGATCGGCCTCCAGCCCAGCGGGACTGCCCAACTTCAGCTTTAACGCTTGTACGCCTTGAAAGGGCACTGCCGTTTCACCCTGACCGAGCCAATCCTTGACCCGCTGTTGAGCGGCTTCCGGCGTACTGATGCCAATGGTGACGGAGGTGGGCGGGATGCGATCGCGATCCAGTCCCCACAATTCCCACAGCGGGAGATTCGCCTGTTTGCCGAGCCAATCTTGCAAGGCGATGTCTAAAGCGGCGCGGGCGGCGGAGGGCAGACGGGCATCCAGCATTAACCGATCGATGCGTTGCCGTTCGAGCGGACTGAGGGCTTTCAGCAGGGGCGCAATTTTTTGTAGGGAGCGAGCGATCGCCTCGGTGGTTTGCGCCGCTTCGCCAATCGAAAATGGTGATGCTTCGCCCCAACCGCGAATGCCCTCATGCTCTACTTCCAGCCAAATATTCGTGGTTTGGGCAGTAGTGCCCCGGCTAATCGTCAGGGCAAACCGTTTATGCACGGTAAAGGTGGAAATTTGTAGTTGCATCCTCCCATCCCTACTCGTCAACTTGGACTAACTTCAAAGTATCTGCGACCCGTATTAAGGATAAGCCTTGCACAAGCACGGAGACCAGCACGACAAAAAATACGACATTAAATAACTGATTAGCACCGGGAATGTTGGCGGCTAAGGGAAAGGTGGCCAAGATAATCGGGACGGAGCCGCGCAAGCCAGCCCAGGACAGGAACAGTTTTTCGGAGCGGGTGAAGGGAAACGGGGCCAGACACAGAAAGATACTGAGGGGACGAGCCACCAGGCTGAGACAGGCCGCGATCGCCAGAGCAACTCCCGCGATCGGCAACAGTTGGGAGGGAAACACCAGCAGTCCCAACACCAAAAACATGATGATTTGCATCAACCAACTGAGGCCATCGTGAAAGTTGAGCACAGCGTCGCGCCCTGTAAACGGCTGATTGCCCAACACAATTCCGGCAAGATAGACGGCCAGGAAGCTATTGCCGCCGAGCACCGTCGTTCCCCCCGATAGCAGCAGCACGAAGGCTAACGTGGCAACCGGATACAACCCCTGGGTATTGAGTTGGAGTCGATTCAACGCCCACACCATGCCCCGTCCCGCCCCATAGCCCACCAATACTCCCACTACGAGTTGTTGCACCAGAAACGCGATCGCGGCGAGTACCGAAGGTTGGGCCGTGGTCAGGGTTTGCATGACTTCCATCGTCAGCAACACAGCCATCGGGTCATTGCTGCCGGATTCTAGCTCTAACAGCGGTTGCAAATTGCCTGCCAGTTTGACCTGACTCGATCGCAAAATGGAAAATACGGCAGCGGCATCGGTGGAGGACACGATCGCGCCCAAGAGTAAGCCCTGTCCCCAGGTGATGCCCTGGAACCCCAAATTAAAGGTGGCAAATGACCCTAACATGAACCAGGCAAAGGTGCCGACCAGCAGCGCCGTGAATAAAACTCCGACCGTAGACAGGAGCAAACAGGGGACGAGCACGGGGCGCATCGTCGGCCAGTCGGTGTCTAAGCCGCCAGAAAACAAAATCAGAGTGAGGGCGATCGTCCCAATCAATTGAGTCAGAGTGGGATTATTAAAATAAAGTCCCCCCAGCCCTTCGGAACCTGCCAACATGCCAATGACCAGAAATAGCAGCAGTGCGGGCACACCAAACTTGAGCGCCGCTTTGTTGGCAAACACACTCGCCAGTAATAACCCACCTGCAATTAAAAATAAATATTCTTCTGCCATCGATTGTGCTGACCCAGATGAAGGCTAACCTACTGATTCGTGGCAAACAAGGCCGTGATGATGGCATTCACGGCAGGACTGAAGCCCGCCAGAATGACGACCGATGCCGTGGCAATAATGATCGTGGTCGCCATCCTGACCATGCCATCCGTGCCCTTTTGATACGCATCAAACTTATCGTCAAGCCGATTGACTTTCTCATCCAGCCGATTGACGGTGTTATCCAGCCGTTCGACGGTGTTATCTAGCCGTTCAAATTTACTATCCAGTTGTTCGAATTGCTGCCCTAATTGCAATAGGGCATCGCGAATGTCGTTGTTATTTGGGTTTTCTGGGATTTGCATGATCTTTCCTCCCCTGACATTGTAACGGGTGGCGCGATCGCAGCCAGGGGAGGCATTCGCTAGAATCGAGCAGTTCCCCACTGCGATTGGGTTTTATGCCTTCTTCAAAGCGAAATTTCAAAGTCCGTTTGCCCTTGTCGGGTTGGCGGCAGTCCGTGTTGTGGATTGTGATCAGTGGGGCGATCGCCCTCCTCTGGTTCAACCTGATGCCGATGGTGCCAGGAGTTGCCGCCCCACCGCCCGTCTTCGAGCAAGCCTGGAAAACGGTGAATGATAACTTTTTTGATCCCAAATTTAATGGTGTGAATTGGGTCGCGATGCGCGAGCAGTATGCGCCTCAGGCGGCCCAAGCGCGATCGCCGGAGGAATTGGCGACAGTGATTAACCGCATGTTGGGTGAACTCAACACCTCCCATACGCGCTTTTACACGCCCGAAGAAACGGCCTACTATCAACTGTTGGGGATTTTCCAGCCCCGCAGCCGCGATCTGCAACGCTTACCCAAAAGCATTTTCCCCAAAGGTAAGTTGGAATATAGCGGCATTGGCGTGTTTACTCAAACGACCAACGGCAAAACCTTTGTGACAGGCGTGATGGAAGGCACACCAGGAGCGCAAGCAGGTTTGCAAACGGGGGATGAAATTGTGGCAGCGGATGGTCAACCGTTTCATCCGGTGAATACCTTTAAGAACAAGGTGAATCAGCCGGTGAAGTTGTGGGTGCAACCGACGGCAGATCCGAAATCGCAAAAGGAGATCCCCGTGACTCCTAAGCTGCTTGATCCATTGACGATGTTTTTGGATGCCCAAAAAGCCAGTACGCAGGTGTTTCAGCGCAATGGCAAACGGGTCGGCTATGTGCATCTCTGGTCTTACGCTGGCGACCAATATCAGGAACAACTGGAAGAAGATTTGATTTACGGCAAGTTGCGTGAAGCCGATGGGCTGGTGTTGGATTTGCGTGGTGGTTGGGGCGGGGCACCGTTGACCGCACTCAACATCTACACGGCGCGCGGACCCAGTGTCGATAGTATTCCGCGCAGTCGCGATCGCTATACGATTCGGGCGCAGTGGCATAAGCCAGTCGTGATGCTGGTGAATGAGGGCAGTCGGAGTGCGAAGGAGATTCTCGCCTATGGCTTTAAGCAATACAAAATTGGCACTGTAGTTGGGACGAAAACGCCGGGAGCGGTGGTGGCAGGACGGGCGTTTTTAATGGCTGATGGTACGTTGCTCTACTGTGCCGTGTCGGATGTTTATGTGGATGGTAACCAGCGATTAGAAGGCAAAGGGGTGGTGCCTGATATCGAAGTGACATTTACCGTGAACTACGCTCAGGGTGCCGATCCGCAACGGGAACAAGCGATCGCCACCTTGCTCCAACAAATTCGCTAGTAATTGCGTAGGGTGCTGTTAGATTGATCACTAGGATGAGGCTTTCAGAATCGCTGAATACAAATCATTGAACTGAGTTTAGAACTATGATCAAATCTTTTTCATATACCCTTTTATTCACGACTGGCCTCACATTTGGCATCAATTCTGTAGTTCATGCAGTGGCTCCTGTGGTGACGAATCTCACGACGAATGTTGAGTGGTCAACCATCGTGAATGATCCCTTTGATGGCCCTGTGGTCTTCGATCGCAACTTTGATCCGGGGGGACGGTTTGAAGTCATTAGTCGCTGGTCGCCGCAAGGGATTCAAGCCACCTACCGCAGCTTTTTTACCCAGGTGGTGGGTTATCAAACTTTCTGGGGTGCGCCCAAATTGCGATCGCGGGGTGGCTACTATCGCGCCTTTGCGTTCCCCGAAGCGGAACCCATCTATCGTCGTTTTGGGGTGGAAAAAACACCCGTTGCGATCAAATTCGCGATCAATGGGCAAGTCTACACCTATGAGCAGGGAGCCGTTGCCTCAGACCTCGCTGCCGCCCTCGCGACTGCCCCCGATCAAAATATGACCATTCGCCTGATGTGGGCGGATGGCGGGGCCACTGATGTCGCGATCGGGCGAGGCACCGTCGCCACCTGGAAGACTTTATTCGCCCCCATGCGTCCCCGGTCATAGGGCGGCGATCGCTCGCCCTAGAAATTCCACATCACCGGGTTACCGTCATTCATGGGCGTGAAGACGGTATTCCCGATCGCGCTAATTTCTGCCAGTTCGTCGGCTGAGAGTTGCACCGTAGCAGCCTGAGCATTTTGCTGGGCTTGTTCCGCGTTGCGCACCCCGACGATCGCCTGAGTTTGGGGTTGGGCGATCAGCCAGGCGAGGGCGAGATTGCCGAGGGTGGTGTGGTGGCGCTCGGCGATCGGTTGGAGTTGGTCGAGGGCCGTCAGGGCGAGATCGAAGTTCTCGCCTTGAAAGAGTTTGCTTTTGGCGCGGACATCTTCGGCGGGAAATTGGTGACCACGGGTAAAGCGGCCTGTGAGCAACCCTTGCGCCAACGGGGAGTAAGCCAGGATGGAAACCTGATGTTCGACGCAATAGGGCATTAATTCCTGTTCCACAAATCGCCAGAACAGAGAATAGGGCGGTTGCACACTATCAATTCTGCCATATTGCATTGCTTCTGCCAGTTGGTCGCGGGTGAAGTTGGACACCCCGATCGCCCGAATTTTGCCTTGCTGTTGGAGGTCGGTCAGGGCGCGCATGGTTTCCGCGATCGGCACTAACTCGCTTTTCGAGGTTCCTGCGGGTGAGTGAATTTGGTAGAGGTAAATGTAATCGGTTTGCAGATTTTTGAGGGAGTT
>JAIXVO010000287.1 GCA_027482985.1 Cyanobacteriota bacterium | reverse complement strand
CAACAATATGCACGTTCGGGGGTATAAGGAGAAGGGCAACATTAATACACCGATGGAACTGGCGATCCAAAATGAAATCGATCGCTATAGTTTAGCGATCGATGTGATTGACCGAGTCCCCAAGCTCAAAGTTGCAGGTGCCCATGTCAAGGAAATGCTGAAGGATGAACAAATTGCCTGTCGGCAGTATGCCTACGAGCATGGTATTGATAAGCCTGAGGTTGTCAATTGGAAGTGGCCCTATTAGCCAATTCATGTGTGATTGGGCAAGCACTGGGAAGTACCCCTGGTGCTTGCTTCACCCATTGGCGGTGAACTCACAAATTTCGATGTTTAGGATTAAGGACAAACACCCCTATGCAAGCTGATCAAATTCCTCCTGGTTGCCCAACTGTGCGGGTTGAGGACGATCGCACCGGATTAGATATTGAAACCTTAAAACGAGCGTTCTTAGATAACTTGTTTTATATTCAGGGCAAATTCCCGGCGATCGCCTCCATGCAGGATTACTACATGGCACTGGCGTATACGGTGCGCGATCGGCTGTTTCGGCGCTGGCTCAACACGGCTGAAACTTACGGCAATCATGCCTCCCGGACTGTGTGCTACCTATCTGCCGAATTTCTGATGGGTCCCCACCTGGGCAATAACCTGATCAACCTGGGCATTTTTGACACGGTGAAACAGGCGATGGCGGAACTCGGCTTCAACCTGGATGAACTGTTGGAGCAAGAAGAAGAACCCGGTTTAGGTAATGGCGGCTTAGGTCGGTTGGCAGCTTGCTATCTCGACTCCATGGCGACCCTGGAACTCCCGTCCATCGGCTACGGGATTCGCTACGAATTCGGCATCTTCGACCAAGACATCCGGGATGGCTGGCAAGTCGAAATCACCGACAAATGGCTCCGAAATGGCAATCCCTGGGAAGTGGTGCGACCGGAATGGGAAGTCGAAGTGAAATTTGGCGGTCACACTGAAACCTTCACCGATGAACATGGACACTTACGCAATCGCTGGGTGCCTACCAAAGTGGTGCGCGGCATCCCCCACGATACGCCAATCCTGGGCTATCAGGTCAACTCCTGCAACACCCTGCGGCTGTGGGCGGCAGAAGCGACGGAATCCTTCAACTTTGATGCCTTCAACTCAGGGGATTATTCCGGTGCCGTGTTCAAGAAGATGGAATCGGAAACCATCTCGAAGGTGTTGTATCCCAACGACAACATGACACAGGGGAAAATTCTGCGGTTGGAACAGCAATTCTTCTTTGTGTCCTGTTCCCTGCAAGATATGTTCCGGATTATGGAACAGCAGAACGTACCCAGCGATCGCTTCCATGAGAAGTTCACGATTCAGCTTAACGATACGCACCCCTCGATCGCCGTGGCTGAACTGATGCGCTTGCTGATGGATGAACATGGCATGGAATGGGATCATGCCTGGCACATCACCACCAGCACCTTTGCATACACCAACCACACCCTGTTGCCTGAAGCCCTGGAACGCTGGCCTTTGGACTTATTTGGGAACTTATTGCCGCGTCATCTGGAAATCATTTTTGAAATCAACAAACGCTTCCTGGATGACATCCGGATTAAATATCCCGATGACATGGATCGGATTCGTCGCCTCTCGTTGATTGATGAAAGTGGCGAACGGTATGTCCGCATGGCGCATCTGGCTTGTGTGGGGAGTTCTGCCATCAATGGTGTTGCCGCCCTGCATACGGAATTACTCAAGCGGGATGTGTTACAGGACTTCGCCGAGATGTATCCGGAGAAGTTCAGAAATGTCACGAATGGCGTTACGCCTCGACGCTTTATGGTGCTGAGTAATCCGCGTCTATGCAATTTGATTAGCAATCGGATTGGACATGACTGGGTGAAAAATTTGGATCACCTGCGGCAACTGGAAAACTATGTGGATGATACTGGCTTCCGCACTGAGTTTCGCCAGATTAAGCAAGCGATTAAACAGGACTTAGCCAATCACATCAAACATCTGTATGGGTTAGACATTGACCCGCTCTCGTTGTTTGATATTCAATCCAAACGGATTCATGAATACAAGCGGCAACATTTGAATGCGCTGCATATTGTGACGCTCTATAACCGGATCAAAGCCAATCCCAATGCGGATATTACCCCCCGCACCTTCTTGTTTGGTGGCAAGGCAGCACCGGGCTATTACATGGCGAAATTGATCATCAAGTTGATTAACTCGATCGCCGAAGTCGTCAACCGCGATCCCGATGTCCGGGGGCAGTTGAAAGTCTTGTTTATGAAAGACTACAACGTGAAATTTGCCCAACGGGTGTATCCGGCAGCGGATTTATCGGAACAAATTTCCACGGCTGGCAAAGAAGCGTCCGGGACGGGCAACATGAAGTTCGCCATGAATGGAGCCTTGACTATCGGCACTCTCGATGGCGCGAACGTGGAAATCCTGGAAGAAGTCGGAGCCGAAAACTTCTTCTTATTCGGCTTAACTGCGGATGAAGTCTATGCCCAAAAAGCGGCAGGCTATGATCCCCGTGGCTATTATGAGAACGATCCCGAACTGAAACTGGTCATCGATCGCATCTCGTCCGGGTTCTTCTCCCACGGCGATACCGAACTGTTCCGCCCGCTGATTGATAATTTGCTCTACAGCGATCCCTACTTGTTGTTCGCCGATTACCGTTCCTACGTCGATTGTCAGGATCAGGTGAGTCTGGCTTACAAGGATACGGAACGCTGGACACGGATGTCGATTTTGAATACGGCACGCATGGGCAAATTCTCCAGCGATCGCTCGATTCGCGACTACTGCAAGGACATTTGGCACGTGCAATCAGTGCCCATCGACTTGAAGGAATACGTTCAGGCGCACCCCGACAAGGTTGTCTCTGAACTCGCCAAAGTGTAATCGTTCTCAAAACCTCCGAGCCTCACCAGACTCGGAGGTTTTTGTTTAAGGAGTTCATGCAATGAGTCTAAAACTCTATTTTTTGCGCCATGGCGAAACCACCTATAGTCAGGCGGGTGGCTATTGTGGTGATCTCGATATCGACCTGACCCCGGCTGGCGAGGTGATGGCGCAAGCGTTTGCCGACAGTTATGCGGCGTTGCCCTGGGCAGCCGTGTACGTCAGTCCGATGAAACGGACGATCGCGACGGCACAACCAATTTGTACGGCGATCGGGCAGGCAATGCAACTGCGGGATGGCTTGCGAGAGTTGTCCTACGGCAAATGGGAAGGCTTGAGTCCGGCTGAAGTCCGCGCCCAGTATGAGGAAGACTACATTCGCTGGCTCGCCGAACCCGCCTGGAATCCTCCCACGGGCGGCGAAACCTCGGTGCAGTTAGCCAGTCGCGCCGCCCTCGTCATTGCCGAAATTGAGCAAAACCACCCGGATGGCAATGTGTTAGTCGTCTCCCACAAAGCCACAATTCGCATTCTGTTGTGCAGCTTATTGGGCATCGATTTAGGCCGTTACCGCGATCGCATCGCCGTCCTCACCGCCTCCGTCACCATCGTCAAGTTCGATACCCACGGCCCGTTACTGGAAGTCTTGGGCGATCGCTACCACATTCCCAAAGAAATTCGCGATCGGGCAGGCACCTAGCGCGTGACAGGTCTGTTCTGTGCTCCCCCCCATCACCGACTCAATCGCTATTCCGGGAACGCATCATCCCTTGAAAGCACCTCAAGCTTTCTGCTGTGCGTTAACTTGAAGCCGCCTTGAGAGCCGATCGCCAGTTCAGTCACTTCGACGATCGGTTCTCAAGGCAGGTTTTCTCGGTGCAGATTGAGGGCGATCGCGCTAACTTTCACTCACGAGCGGCAAGGCTTCAATCTTGACCATCCCACCTGGTACCGTATCGACCTGTAACCGAAATCCACGCAGCATTTTCATGCCAAGTAAGGGATCGGTGTCGGCTGAGTTAATTTCGATCGCTCGGAACTGCCCATCCCAGATGATCGTTGCGTCATGGATATCGAATAATGTCTCGCTGCCATCGCCCAGAGTGGCAAAATCACTATAACTCCAAGGTAGTTCTAATTCATCAATGATGCTCTGTGGAAGGCTCAGAAAACCCGTAAATCCGGTATCAATGACAGCATTGATGGATTTGAGGTTACTGTCATGCTTAATCACGAGAGAAATAACAGCTTCATAGCCTATATTGACGTAGCCCTGCATCATCGCGAGTCTTTAAGGCTACGTGAGCCAAACCGATGAACAGCGCGATAACCAATTCTCAGCACCCAAGGTTGAGCCTCCGGGATTCGTTCATAAAGTCGTCGCACAGCGTCCATCGTCTCATCGGCAAGTTCAAATGCACCTGTTTCGATATCGATCGCAACAATTTTTCCTTTGTTGCCAGCTTCGACTTGCTGCCGAATACAAGTCTCATAGAGTTCTTGCCCACGTCGGGCTAACTCTTCTTTGCTATAACGTCGTTGCCGAACTGTCATCAACTTGACCTCGTTTCAGCGGTGCTCCTCTATTTTAACCTGGGCGATCGCTACCACATTCCTAAAGACATTCGCGATCGGGCAGGCACCTAGCGCGTGATAGGTCTGTTCTGTGCTCCCCCCCATCACCGACTCAATCGCTATTCCAGGAACGCATCATCCCCCGAGAACACCTCAAGCTTCCTGCTGCGCGTCGGCTTGAAGTTGTTGCAAGTGGGCGATCGCCAGTGCAGTCACTTCAGCGATCGGCTCTCAAGGCAGGTTTTCTTGTAGCTATTTAAGGGCGATCGCGCTGCTAAATCGTGATGGGAGATGGGCGATCGCCTACTCTTCCTGCGCCCTTAACCACGACTCCAAATCTATCAAGTGAGTGAAATCCAACAACGCCTCTCCCAATGCTTCGAGTTGTAGCAGAGAGAGTTGCTCAACTTGCGACACAATTGGGTGAGGGACTTCCCCAACTCGTCGTCTCAACTGGCGTAGAATCAGCGATCGAGCTTCTTCCTGACGACCTTCAACTAAAAGTTCCTGCCGTGCTTCTGCCCGTGCTTCTGCCCGCAATTCCTGATATAGCCGTCGCCATGTGTAACGTGGCAGAGGCGAGTCAGAACACCTACCCAGCACTGGCTTTTACCGATCCGCCTTGTCCTAAGTGTTCTGACCAAAGCTATAAATGACAGATTCTTGCATCAGTTCTCTCCGCAGCACACGCCGAATCGTTTGTTCGCCTAATACTAACCCAGCTAAGATGCCGCTTGCTGCTGCCAGGTTACTCTGTCACCGTTTCCCGCGCCAACCCACTGAAGCGACTCAACTCGTGATGTGACCAGTTAGGATACCCTTACAGGTGGGAACGGTAAGCGCGATCGCTACAATAGTGAGTTGAGATCACGCCCCCAGCCAAACTCCCATGATTGCCGTCCCCCATTATCTGAGTCCCGAAGAATATCTAGACATTGAAAGCCAAAGCTCATTTCGCCACGAATATCGGCAGGGGTTAGTCTATGCAATGGCTGGTGGCACCGATAACCACGATCGCCTCGCCCTCAACCTCCTCAGCCTGATCAATCTGCATTTAGGTGACTCCGACTGCCGATTTCATTCCGGCAATGTCAAGGTCAACGATCAAGCGCAGTTCTACTACTATCCGGATGCCTTTGTCACCTGCGATCCACGCGATCGCAGCGACCGTTATACCAAACGCTATCCGAAACTCATCGTGGAAGTGCTGTCACCCAGTACTCAAGCCTTTGACTGTGGCGAAAAATTTGAGGATTACCAACAGCTTGAATCATTGGCAGAATATGTGTTGGTTTCTCAAGAAAACCAGCGCGTCGAATGCCGTCGCCGCATTGCTGCAAATACTTGGGAGACCGTGATTTATGAGGCTGGCGATCGCGTCGTGCTGAAAAGCATTGACCTGGAATTTGCGATCGCTGAACTCTATCGTGGTCTTGATGACTAGCGTTCGAATGCGGAAGGGCGATCGCCTGAGATCACCCGTGCTTTTGCCGGCGTTACAGCATCAACCGTTCTAGCGCATGCACATCGGAAATACAGAGGGTTTCGCGATCGCGGGTAATCAGCCCTTTCTTTTCTAACTTGCTGAGCACTCGCGTCACCGTTTCCCGTGCCAATCCACTTAAGCTACTCAACTCGCGATGCGGCAAATTGGGAATTTCCGTCCCTTGCTGACTGATCTTGCCGCGCCCTTCCGCCAAAAACAGGAGAATATCGGCCACCCGCGACACACTATCCGACTCACGCAAGCGCAACCGCCGATTTACCTGCCGCAGCCGCCGCGCCATCAACTTCGCCAACCGAATGCCCGATTGCGGTTCCGTATTCAGCAAGCGGACAAAATCCTGGGCGGGCATATTGCCAATGACTGTCGGAGCCAGCGTAATCACATCCGTCGATCGCGGCACTTCATCCAGCGGTGCCATTTCGCCAAACACTTCACCCAGACCAGGAATCTTCAGCGTGACTTCCTTCCCATCCAGGTTGTAAGTCCGAATTTTGACCCAACCACTGAGGATGAAATAGACCGAACTGCCCCAATCGTTTTCTAACAGAATCACTTGATTGGGGGGATGATTTCGCAGCACGACATTTGCCGTCGCCCGTACGACTGCCTCCTCCGGTAACCCGTCAAAAAAGGGAGCAGAGCGAATGGACAGATTAGGTGCAATGTCTCGAGGAGAAAATCGGTCTTCCATCGAGGGAATCCATACAAAGTGGTCTGGTCAGGATAAATGATAGTTTAACTCTTCTCAATCTGCGAAAAATTCCGAAATATATTTGCAGTTCGGCTCCCACTTTCCCAGCGGGCAGGTTAATTTTGAAGGAAAACCGTTATTTTCTTGAATTCCTGGCGTACACTCTTTCCAACAGCAGCGCAAGTCAGGCAATTTTGCGAAGATTTGAAGTGCTCAGGGAAATCGTTGAAAATAGAACATTATTGCCACGGTTTGCTCGTTGCTTGACCCGCCGCCATTTATTTAGTCAGGGGTTACATTGTGACTTCTCACAAGGAACACATCCAAACGCTCATCGCCGAGATTGACACTGTTCTCCAGCGGACAAACCCCAGGTTGCCCTGGGTGATGTCTGGCGAAGTGGCACAGCAACGGCAGATGTTGGAACGGGTGCGAAACTTCCTGGTGGCACTGCAACAAACCCTGCCTGCTCCTGATGGCATGCGGCCCCCCCTGGATGGCGTGCAAACCCTGGCCGCCCAAATGGGGGTTGGCACGCCGGGCGGGGGGACAACCGCCGACATGACTCCCTACGAAATGATGCAAACCATTTTGCAGGAAGTCAGTTATTTACGGGCCAACTTGACACCCGCCAGCCTGCAGCAAGCTCCCCCGAATCAATCCCAACTCACGGCGGAATTACTCCAGGTGTTGATGAGCCGATTGCAGGAGAACCTGTCGCAACAAATCGCGCAAACCCTGGATCAAATCCGCCATCAAACCGCCTATCCACCCGCCCCGCCGATGCTGTCTGGCGGGATGCCGCCCACGCCCGTTCCCTACGAGCAACTACAAAACCTGCGATCGCGCTCTGATCAAATGCTGGTCAACCTGGATTCCACCTTAAATGTGGTCTTCGAGTCGCTTCAGCGCAACATCCAATCCTATCAAGAAGCCCTCTCACAAGGGTTAGAGCGGATGTATAGCATGGGGCAACAAAGCGAATACACCCTGAAGCAGCTGATTGAGCACCTGACCCAGCAACTCAAGCAAGAAGCCTCATCCTACTTGCTGGCTCCCCCAGATACCGCCCCCCCTCCGACCGCAGCCGTTCCCCCCACCCCACCAACGCCCCCCGCCCCCCCAACTCCCTCCGCGCTTGCGAGTCCGGCGTTTCCCTACGCTGGGGCAGAACTCCTCTCCTCCGAAATTTCGGGGAGTGATTTTACCCTGCCGCCCCCACCCTTTGCAGCGGCACCGGCCGATGCCCAAACGGTGCCGCCGCTGGATTCCGCGATCGCATCCTGGTTGCAGTCCGTCAGCGCCATGAATTTGGACGATACACCGCCAGAGACGGCTCTGGTGCCAGACCTGCCGCCTCTGGATTTAAGCGATCTGGACTTGGGGACTGTGGATCTGCTCACCCCCCTGCCCGCCGGGAATGAGGTCGAACCCCCCCCGTCAGAATTTTCGTTCACCTCAGCGAGTCCGACCGCCCCCCCGCCGCCGCGCCCCGTCAGTCCACCGGCCACTGCGCCCAGTGAGGCGATCGCGGAAGACGATACCGCCGATATTGATGCCGTACTCAAGTTATTGGAGGAGTTGAGCGCCGAAGTCGAAACTTCGGCCCAGGCGGCTTCTTTAGAAGATGCTGAAGCGCAATTAGAGCAAATCTTAAGTGTTCCTCCCACCGCCAGTGGAGAAGCACAACCAGGAGATTTACCAGAAGACGCGCGGGAAGAACTGGATGAATTTCTCCAGGATGACTTTTATCAAAGCTTGTTTGGGTCAGAGGCGGCGGTCGCCCCTCCCCCCGATCCAATCTCCCCGACTGCCACTGAACTGGCTCTGGAAGACCTGTTTGACGGAGTGCCCACTGTCACCGTCACACCAACCGTGGCAGCAGAGCCAGCACTGGTCGCCAGTGACAGCCCCGATGACATATTTACCAGTTTACAGATCGACCTAGCCGGAGCACCCCCGCCAACCTCTTTATTTGATCTCCAGCCGCCCCAGGACAGCGAAACCGCTCCCCCCCTCTACTTAGAGTTACCAGCAGATTTATTTGAGCCAGCCACCAATACAGTCCCCTCCAGTTTGCTCCCTTTAGCTTCTGACTTTGCCGCAGTTAATCCGGTGCAGCCAACCGGTGCCCCTCTCGTGGAGCAACCCGAAGCAGCAGAGCCAGCCAGCGCCGACTCCTGGCAACCGTTGGGAGCGCTGCAAGAGAACGCTGTGACCGGCGATCTAGCATTGCCGGAAGGGATGGTTAGCAACCCGTCAGCACCTTTGACCTCAGGTTTAGCGTCCCCTGATGCCGAGCTCCAGCCAAACGTCTTAGGGCTGGAACCCAAGCCGACTCCCGTGATCCCGCCCGCGATGGCAGCAGGAGACTCTTTAACAGCCTGGTT
>JAIXVO010000335.1 GCA_027482985.1 Cyanobacteriota bacterium | reverse complement strand
GCCGGGCCGCGGGGGCGGGGGGGCCGCCGCTCTGGCGGGGGGCGGGCGGGGTGGGGGGGGGGGGGGGGGGGGGGGGAGAAAGGGGAAGGGGATCATCGTAGAGACGTTGCCGTTGGCACGTCTTGTCCAGGGAATTGGATGGAGAAGGATGGTAGAGACGGTGCCGTTGGCACGTCTATCCAGGCAATTGGTCAGGGCGAGAATTGGAGAGACGGTGCCGGGGGTACGTCTGGTGGTTGCGGGAGAGATAGAAACTTAGGAGCGTGTGTGAGATGAAGCGGAATCGATGGATTGGGTGGTGGTTGGGGGGGATAGCGATCGCGGTGGTGGCGATCGTTACTCATTCTGGCGGGCTGGAGATCGGGAGGATGGCTCAAGCCCAGACTCCTCGTCCAATCGCTGCACCAATGCCAGTATCACCCGGTACCAGGCCGTCAGCCGCAACGCCAGCCCCCTTCCCGCCAGTGCCGATCGCGCCTTCTGCGAGTCCGCCGCCTGTTGCCCCGCCCGCTTCCAGTGCCCCGCCCGCTGCTTTGGGCAGTCCCTATACCGATCCCAATGGGCGGTTTAAGGTGGGGGTCTTGAAAAACTACAAAGTTAGTCCGCTGGCGGGTTCTGTCCTGATTGAGTCACCGGATGGGGCGCTGGCCTATACAGTAGTGCCGCAGTCGCAACCGCTGGGCAACCCGATTGGGTTGGTGCCGGGATATGACAACAGCGAAGGATTAGCCAAAATTGCCACCACGGTTTTTCAGCGGGGCGAAGGATTTCAACCAGCTCCGGCGCGGTTAGAAGCAGGCGGCGGCGCGGTCATGGATTGGACGGGTGCCCTGACGATTGGTGGCAATCCGCAATCTGTCCGCGGGGTGATTTTAGTGCGTCCGACGAATCAGTACATCTTGCTGTTACTGATTGCGGCCACCCAGTCGGGGGAAGCCCAGGTTCCAAGTGCCCTAGCCGCGCTGGCAACGAGCCTAGAACCCCTCCAATAAGCGGTATTCTGGAGGCTGATGAGTTCATTTGCAATGGGGCGACTGCATCATGTATGGGTACGATCAGGAAATTCGTCGCTTAATGGATTTGTTGCCTGCGTCGGGACGGATGCTGACGAAACTGGTCAGCAAACCCGAACAACGGGTCGTGATTGACAGTCCATTTCCCCAACCCTGGATGACCAATCGCCCGGTGTGGATTAATTTTGAGTTACTGAATGAGTTGCCTGTGTCGGAACGCGATCTGCTCGTGTTGCGGACGGTTTGCTGGGTGATTGGGGTGAAGTGGTTTCGTCCCAGTCTGTCGCAAGGGTTGGTGCTGTTGGGCCTCGTGGGCGCGGTGATTGAAACGATGCAGGCCGATCCGGTGGGGATTGTGGCAGCAGGTGCCCTCAGCACGATCGCGGGAACGCAAATCTGGCGAGCCAACCACAGTACGCAACGGGAACTAGATGCCGATGAAGCGGCAATTCAAGTAGCACTCCGGCGGGGATATACCGAAACTGAGGCGGCTCGCCATCTGCTGGCGGCGATCGCCAACGTAGCTGACATTGAAAATCGGCGAGGACTGAGTTTTGTGGAATTGCTTCGGGGTCAAAACCTGAAGGCGATCGCGGGTCTTTCCGCCGTCCCTCTGCCTGATACGGTTCGGCAAGAGTAAATCAAGGGCATTGACTCTCCGTCTGCTGCCCTCTGACTTCTACCATTTAAGGCGTTTGTTCCACGTCTGCTTTCATTCGTTCCAGGGTCATATTCATCTGATCAAACATTTGTTGGGGCGTGATGCCAAACTGCCCCAACTGGGTTTTCAGTTGTTCGACCGTCATTTGCGCCATAAAATCTTCGGACAACTCGAATCGCTTCATAAAGATGCGGTAGCGATCCATGATGGCTTCCATTTGTTCAATAAAAAGCTTTTTCCCTTCGCGATCAAACTTGCCATAGCCGCTCCCGAGTTGCATCAAGGCATGATACTCCTCGAACAATTGCTTGGCTTCTTGTTGAACGATCTCAGAATCAAAAAATCCCATCGCTTTCAAGTGTTAGAAATTGGTCTGAACTGCCAGAAACATCGTGTTTACGGCTGTACGGATCATTCTAGTGTAGCCCTGAAACGCCGTTAAGTAGGGGTTTCACTACCTGCAACCCCTTACTTTTTGGTTAGCACGCGGGGTGAGGGCGATCGCGGCTTGCTCTTGGTTCGCTTGCCAAACACCGACCCCAGCCATTGCGATAGCTCGTCCAGCAACTCCCGAAGTTGCTGCAACAAGCTTTTTGCCTTGAGTGGCGATCGCTTCATCGAACTGGATCGGGTCACTGACTTGCCATTCGCCTGCACACTCGGCTGGGGCGATCGCCCATTGGTGGCAGGGGGTACGGCGGTCGATACCGCCAAGCCCAACTTCGGGCCAAACTTCAGCCCATACTTATCTTGAGGATTCAATTCCAACGCCCGCTTTAAGTGGACTTTAGCCATCCCTGGCAGGGGCTTGTCCAGATAGAGATAGGCAACCCCCAGGAGCGCATGGTAATCACTTTTATCCGCCTTAATCCGGATCGCATCTCGCAGTTCTTGCACCGCTTGCGACCACGCGCCTTTCTTGGCATATTCCTGCGCCCGCCGATAATGGCGCTGGTCATAGCTTTCAGCCGCAACTTCTGGCTTCGTCGCCACCGAGACAAACTGCTTGGGTCGCGCTTCCACAGCCGGGATTAAGCCATCTCGCTTTTCTTGCACCCCGCCACTCAAATTGCCCATTTTTAGGTGGAGGTAAACGAGGTTCAATTCCATCAGTTGCTCAGTTACCTCCACAAAGTTGGTAGAGGGATCAAACTGCGTGTCAGCAAGTTGGGTGATCGTCTGTTCGTAAAATACATCGACGTTCGATACCGGGCATTCAATCAACTGGCGAGCCAGATCACTGCGCGGCGACAACGGGGCGTTGTGGGTCAAACTGCGCACCTTCAGGCGGAGAATAGCCAGACTCTCTCGGCGCTCTGACTCCTTGGATAATTTTTCGTAAGCCGGGTTGACCAAGCGCGTCAACAGTTTTTCGGTCAGTTCTCGAATGTCTGCATCCGCATCAATGTAGCGGTCTGGATGCAAATTTTTGGCAGCAACCCGATACCGCTTCTGCACCCGCCGATCATCAGCCGTCACGGCAATTCCCAAAACTGCAAACGGGTCATTAAATTGAGTGACCCACTCAGACACGAGCGAACTTTGCATCATTGACCAGCAACCCTAAGGCGGTAAAGTTAATACGCTTGCGAAGAAAAATTAACCATAATTGAGCTTTCAGCCCGTCATCTACCCGCGACAGCAGACACTAGCAGTTTACTCCTCTATACTGTACTGTCCAATTTCCGACTCAACCGGACAGCCTCATGGCTTATTCATAATTTCTTTCCTGAGATATAGAAAGGAGCGATAAAATGAGGGCGATCGCGGGTAAGCATCCCCCCTGAAATTAGCATTTCTACCGGAAGACGGAGTGTGAAGCATGCAAAGTTGGAACGGCTTGTGGAGCAAACCGAAGGATCGGAAGGTGGCCTCGTTGCTGGCCTTGGCGGGAGCCGTGTCACCCGTGGTGGGCTTACATAAGTTTTATTTACGTCAGCCTGTGTGGGGAATTTTGTATCTCCTCCTCTCCTGGACTCCCATTCCTCGTGTTGCCAGCGGGATTGAAGCGATCTGGTATTTATTTCAGGATGGACAAGAATTTGACCAGCGCTTTAATCAAACTCTGCCTTCGTCAAATACAACTGGAGTGGCCACCGTTCTGCCAGGAATTGATCCCGATCAGGTGAATGCGATCGCCGCTGCCCTCCGCAACCTGGATCAACTCCGAGCCGATGGCCTCATTTCCGAATATGAATTTGAACAGAAACGCCGCCAACTCCTCGATCGGATTGCTTAACCCATGTCCTGGTTTGACTGGATTGCCCAAACGACTCAAGCCCAAAGTGCGCGATCGCGCATCTTGAATGACCCCTATTACCGCTTTCAGTCGCTAGCGGAACTTCAACTCGCAGCTAGCCTGGGCATTAAAATCGATGTCAACCGCGCCAGTGTGGACGATTGGCTGCGGCTCCCTGGCTTGTCGATCCACCAAGCTCGCACCCTGACCGAGTTGACTCAATCCGGTGTCCCGCTGCACGCGCTGGAAGACATTGCCGCCGTACTGAATCTGCCCCTTCAACGATTGCAGCCCCTAGCTCCTGTGTTGCTGTTTTGCTATTACGACGACACCAGCCTGCACACGATTCAACCTGTGGATGCCAATACCGCTGCTTTGGAACAACTCACCCGCATCCCTACCGTTGATTTGTATCTGGCGCGGCTGATCATCCAATATCGTCCCTATCGCAATTTGCCTCACCTGCAACGCCGTCTCTCGCTGTCCAGTGAACTAACCGCGCAACTGCTCCATTACTTGAAGTTTTAGAAGCAATGAAAGGCTCAATCTCTCCTGACTTCTGACTTCTGACTCCTGCCTCCTTACCTGACTACTCCCAAGCGATCAAAGGGATAAAACCGCAAACAGGCATGTCCAATCACATTTTCTTGGGGTAAAAATCCCCACACGTGAGAGTCGTTGCTATTGGGACGGTTGTCTCCCATCACAAACAACTGTCCGGCGGGCACCTGGACAGGCGGCAACAGGTAATTGGGCGGTGCGGCAATATATGGTTCCACCAGGGGGCGATCGTCCACATAGACCGTGCCGTTGCGCACCTGAATCGTTTGGCCCGGCGTGCCAATCACCCGCTTGATAAAAGCCTGGTCTTTTTTGAATCCATATTCCTGCAATTGCAGCGGCGGATCAAACACCACAATGTCCCCAAACCGAGGCGGATGCAGGTGATAGGACACTTTTTCAACCACTAAGCGATCGCCAATCTCCAGCGTTGGCACCATCGAATCAGAGGGAATAAACCGGGGTTCGGCGACAAAGACCCGAATTAGCAACGCCAAAATTAGGGCGACAAACAAAATTTGAAAATTATCCCACCAAATCCGCCAGGGTGATTTGACCGGGACAGCAGCAGTCGCAAGGGATGGGTCAGTGGTTTTTTCAGAAGTCATAGGGTCTATTTTAGGGGAAGACGGGAGGGGGCGGAAGGCGCGGGAGGGGAAGGGAGGGGAAGGAAGGGAGAAGACAGGAGTCAGGAGTCAGGAGTGAGGAAAAACCCAAATTCCTTCGTAGAGACGTACCAGCGGTACGGCTCTCTAGAGTTCAAGGCGGAGATGACCAAGATGCTGGGTGGAGACGCGCCGACGGGTGAGCGATTAATGGCACAAAAAAGTAGGGATGCCTAATGGCTATCCCTACTGCAAGTTGTGATTCTGTTTCAGAGCCAGCGGGCGAGGTCATGCGCGATCGCTTTAAACCCTCTGCCCTCTGCCTTCTGTCTTCTGTCTTTTGTCTTCTACCTGCGCTCACTTATGCGATGTATCCGCGATCGCTAAGACTCGTTCGGCGAGCTTCTCAGGGACTTCTTGCAGGTGGTCAAACTCCCAACTGAAGAAGCCCACGCCCATGGTTAGCGATCGCAATTCCACAATCAGGTCGTGCATTTCGGCCTGCGGAATGTAAGCAACCACCTCATCCCAGCCGCCCCAATCGGGTTTGGCATCATACCCCAGGATTTGACCGCGCCGGCCACTGGTGAGCCGGAGCACCTTCGAGGTGAAGTCGGTGGGAACGGAGATTTTGACGTTCAAAATGGGTTCTAACAGGGTGGGTTCACACTGGGCTAAGCCTTCTTGCATCGCCAATCGGGCGGCTTGTTTAAAGGCTTGCTCCGAACTGTCTACCGTATGGTAAGACCCATTCGTTAAGGTCACATCCACATCCACCACCGGGAAGCCTAACGGCCCATGTTGCAGAAATTCCCGCACTCCCGTTTCCACGGCTGGAATGTATTGGCGCGGCACCACACCGCCCACAATCTTTTCGTGGAAATTGAACCCTTCGCCGCGAGACAGGGGGCGAATATCTAAATAGACATCCCCAAACTGCCCATGTCCTCCCGTCTGGCGTTTGTAGCGACCATGAACCGAGTTCGCTACTTTGCGAATCGTTTCTTTGTAGGGCACTTGCGGCGGCTGGGCTGACATCGGCAGGTTATATTTGCGATTTAGCCGCGCCATTGCCACTTGCAAGTGAATGTCACCCTGCCCCCACAAAATCACTTCATGGGTGTCGCCATGTTGCTCCCAGGCCAGGGACGGGTCTTCGTCCATCAACTTGCTGAGGGCACCGGACAACTTCACTTCGTCATTCCGTTTTTCAGCCGCGATCGCCAGGGCAAACACGGGCGTGAGGCGATCGGCTCTCGGCAACGGGCTGACTCCGCCCTCGACGGTTAACGTATCCCCGGTCTTCATGCCCTCTAGCCGACCTAAAGCGACAATCTCACCGGCTGCCGCTGTTTGCAATCCCTGCTGCTGTTGTCCGGTGAGGCGATACAACCCTCCCACACGCACCCCATTCAGGCTCATGCCATCGGTCAACGTGCCGCGCCACACTCGGACTAAGGAGAGTTTGCCGCCTTGCGGGGTGTAACTGGTCTTCAAGACTTGCGCGAGGGGTGTATCGCTAGCGGCAAGGCCACGATGAGCGGCGGTCGTTTCGGGTTCTGGGGCTTCCCGTAACAGGGCTTGCAGCAGCGGCCGAATCCCAAATTCGCGATCGGCAACCCCCAGAAAAACAGGCACAATTTGGTCTGCCCCTAATTCCAGCTTTAAATCTTGCAAGATCTCTTCCTGGGGCGGTTCAATCTCCTCCAGCAATTCCTCCAGGAGATGATCATCAAAGTTCGACAGGGTTTCCAGCATTTCGTTGCGGGCGGCTTTTTCCTGTTCGCGTAAATCTGCTGGTAAGGGCACTGGATCGGCGGGGGCACCGGGATGGTAGTGATAAGCTTGTTCCGTCACCAGGTCAATAAAGCCCACCAGCTTTTCGCCTGTGCCAATCGGGTATTGATGCGCCACGAGGGGTCGACTGG
>JAIXVO010000067.1 GCA_027482985.1 Cyanobacteriota bacterium | reverse complement strand
TTGGATGAGTTGCATTTGAGACTGTTGCAGTTCCTCCAGTAATTGTTTCAGTTCGATCGCGTGCGCTTGAATCTGCTTCACGGATTCGGCTTGCCGGAGAGCAATGCCAAGTTGTTCTCCAATTTGCGCGAGTAATTCAATTTCGTCGGCTTGCCACTGCCGGGGGCCAGAATTTTGGAAAACGGTGAGTAAGCCCCAGAGCCGATCGCCCTCAAAAATGGGGGCGATCGCGTAGGCTCTCGCTTGAAATTCTTCTAACAAGGCAACGTGGCAATCGCGATGTCCAACCGTGTAAATATCCGTGACGGCAAAGGTTTCGTTGGCGGCATAGCGGCCTCCCCGCGTCTCCATCAGGTGGGTATCGGCAATGCTGGGTGATACACCCACCAGCGGTCGCCACTCAGCCGCGACTGATTCAAACAGGAACCGCCCACTCCAGTCTGGATCAAAGCGATAGATCGTGACCCGATCAGTTTCCAATAGTTGCCGCATTTCTGCCGTTGCAGTTTGGCAAATTTCTCCAAAATCCAACGATTGCCGAATTTTGTTGACAATTTTGACCAGTGCTTTCTGGCGGTTAATCGCTTGTTGATGTTCGTTTGCTTGCCGGAGGGCAATACCGAGTTGTTCCCCAATTTGCGCGAGCAATTCAATTTCGTCGGCTTGCCACTGGCGAGGGCCAGAATTTTGGAAGGCAGTGAGGAGTCCCCAGAGCCGATCGCCTTCAAAAATGGGGGCGATCGCGTAGGCTCTCGCTTGAAATTCTTCTAACAAGGCAACGTGGCAATCGCGATGTCCAATTGTGTAAATATCTGAGACGGCAAAGGTTTCATTGGCGGCATAGCGGCCTCCCCGCGTCTCCATCAGGTGAGTATCGGCAATGCTCGGTGACACGCCCACCAGCGGTAGCCACTCAGCCGCGACCGACTCAAACAGAAAACTCCCACTCCAGTCTGGATTAAAGCGATAGATCGTCACGCGGTCGGCTGCCAATAACTGGCGCACTTCTGCTGTTGCAGTTTGGCAAATTTCTCCAAAATCCAACGATTGTCGAATTTTGTTGACAATTTTAACCAACGCTTTCTGGCGCACCAAAGCTTTGGTTTGAGCCGTAGTTTGAGCCAGCAGCGCGGCTTGCTGTTTAATCTGTTCGAGATACTCTGATTGCTGCAGGGCGATGGCAAAATGCACCGCAATTTTCCGAACAAATTCAATTTCTGAGCCCTGCCAGCGTCGAGGATTGTGGCATTGATGGATACAGAGGAGTCCCCAGAGTGCGGTTTCTTTCAGGACGGGAACGATCAAACTCGCCCGTACTTGCAAAGCTTCCAGACTCTGCACAGGACAATCACTCAGTTCCGCGTGACCAATATCCGTCACGGCTTGAATCTGTCCCTGGGCATAGTAAGCCACAAACTGCGAGCTAAACCACTGATCATCAGCTTTTATCGCCATCGCTGAAGTCACCTCCGGGGCCACATCTTCAGCAATAAACTGCCCTTGCTGCCCCTCACTGCCGGGGGTAAATTGAAATACAGCGACGCGATCGGCGTTAAGAAACTGCCGCAGAGTGGTTGAAGTTGTATTAAGGATGGTCTGTAAATCTAAAGATGATCGAATGCGATCGCTGATACTGCTTAATATTTGCTCCTGTTCAATCTGCTGAAAAATTTGGTCAGTACAGGAGGATAGTTGATATGCAGCTTGTTGCAAAGCATTAAATTGTTGATCAGTTATAGGAAGGATTGACATGATTTTGATAGGAATATAGCCTTAGTCAAAAGTATTCCCCTCAATCAAATCGAATTAACCTCAACCGCTCACCGAGTGATGTCTCAAGCAACGACATTAAGTCCCTTTGACCTTTGACCGCAAGCTCTTGGGTTCACTGTCAAAGTTGGTGAGTAGAGGGCGATCGCGGTATGAGCGTGGGCTGGTAGAACTGGCAAACGATGTTTGCAGATTTAGCACCCATGCTGTCGTGATGCTATTGAACATCCGTAGCAAACCGCAACCGCTAAGGTCACTCGCGGCTGGCAACTTCGTGACTGACAACTTCTTCGTGGGGTGAGGGGGCCTCGATCGCCGCTTCATAGCGGGTGGGCTGTTTCTGACCGGGTCGCCACTCGAAGATGTCGTGCAGCAGGACGTAGAAGCAGGGGATGATAAACAGGGTCAGCAGGGTTGCCAGGGACATCCCGGCAAAAACAACAATTCCCAGCGGTTGCAAAAATTCGCCACCCTGCCCCACGCCCAACGCCAGAGGAAACAACCCCAACACAGTGGTAATGGTTGTCATTAAAATTGGGCGCAGACGCTGGGGGGCGGCTTTGAGCATAGCCGTCAGGCGGTCACAGCCCTCCTGTTCCCGAATCTGGTTAGCCAGTTCCACCAGAATGATGGCATTGTTCACCACGATCCCCACTAGCAGCACCGCCCCCACTACCACCGTGGCACCAATCGCCGTACCTGTCATAAACAAGCCAAAAATCCCACCTGCTAGCGCTAGCGGCAGCGTGAACATAATCACCAGCGGGTCTACCAGCGAGTTGTATTGTACTGCCATCACGACAAACACCAGAAACGCCGCCAGCCCACCTAGAATCGGCAGGGTTGATTGCAATTGCTGATTACTTTCTGCCGCCGCGCTGGGGAGTACCGAGACCCCTGGCGGGAACTCGATCGCATCCAGAACTTGATTCACCTGCTGAATCGCGCTACCCAAACTGGCTCCCTGATTCAAGTTACCAGCAATTAGAAACACCTGCCGCTGGTTGATCCGGCGAATTTCTCCCGGTGCCCGATTTTCCTCAATTCGGGTGACATCGCCCAACCGGACTAACTGATTCGCGCCTGTAAATAGGGGAATCTGAGCAATTTGCGAGGGGCGATCGAGGTTGTCGCGATCGAGTCGCACGCGCACATCCACCAACCGATTACCCCGCTGAATTTGCGTCGGAATAATGCCCTCGATCGCCGTTTGCAACGACTCACCCACATCCTGAATGTTCAAATTCAACTGAGATAGGCGCTCTGAATCAGGACGAATTTGGATCTCCGGCTGGCGATCGTCCGCATCCGGGCGAAAACTGGTCAATGTCGCCTTTTCTTCCAACGCCTGTAACACCTGCCGTCCGGCTTGGGTGAGCGCGTCCTCATCCTGACCTTGCAGAATCACATCGACTTCTGCACCTCGCACGGGGGAATTGCTGGTAATCAAGCCGCGCACCTGCCCCGGACTCAACCGCAGCCGAACATCCACCAGATTCAACTGACGAAACTCGCGGGTCACTTTCGCCACAAAAGCTTCGACATCGGTGCCGGGTTTCAGCGTGATGGTGCTAGTACTGCGGAGGGGGTTGGCATTCGTATTTGCCGCAAAAATAAAGCCCCCCACTGTACTGAAGACATACTCAGTTTCCGGTTGCGCCAACAGGATACTGTCCACTTCCGCCATCACCTTACGACTGTTGGCCAAGGGTGTTCCTGGAGCAAATTGGGCATTTAAGTTAGCCTGTCCGGTGCTGATGCGGGGCAAAATCTCCTGGGAAATCGACCCCAGCATCCAGACGCTACCAGTCCCCAAGAGCGCAAAAGCCAGGAGGATCGTGAGCACTCGATGGCGCACCACCCAGGCTAAAGCACGGGCATAGCTGCGAGTAGCGGCATCAAAGCGAGCGTTGAAGGTACGAAACACCCAGGTGCGATGAAGATTACTGGAGGGCAGGTTGAGCAAGCGCGAGGAGAGCATCGGCACGACCGTGACGGCAACCAGCAGGGAGGCTGCCACGGCGAAACAGATAGTCAAAATCAATTCATTAAACAGTAGGGCAATGAACCCGCCAATCATCAAAAAGGGAAAGACTGATGCCAGGTTGGCTCCTGTTGCCGCCACCAGCGACGATTCCACTTCCCGACTACTTTCTTCCACCAGATTGATTGCCGATCGCTGGGAGAAGCGATACCGACTGCCGTTGTCGTGTGTCTGATGCACCGCCTCCACGCGACTGTTAATGTTTTCCAGAATCACTACAGATGTATCGACCGCCTGCCCAATACTGATCGCCAAACCTGCCAGACTAAACACGTTGAGCGAGAAGCCACTCAGCCGCATGGCGATCGCCGCGGCCAGGGTACACAACGGAATGGTCAGACTGATGATCAGCGTTTGCCGAATTGATCCCAGAAACACCAGCACCGCAAAAGCCGCCAGTGCCCCCCCTGTCAATGCCGCCTCAATCACACTATCCAGCGAGGTTTGAATGAACACCGACTCATCCAGCGTGGGGCGCATCTCCATATCCGCCGGAATCACACCCGCCTGCCGCAGATCCTCAATGCGGCGCTTGACCCCATCCACCACCTGAATCGTATTCGCATCCGGTTGCTTCTGGATACTCACTTTCACCGCCGGTTGCCCATTCAACGATACAAAAATCCGTTGATCCTCCGTTCCATCGTTGACATCCGCAAAGTCCCGCAAATACACCCGTTGTCCGGCAGTGGAAATCTCCACATTTTGATTATTGCCCCCAACCGATTGACCCCGTCTCGACTCAAACGACAAATCCCGCAACTCATCCGCATTCTGAAACCGACCTACAGCGCGAGTCAGCGGTTCCGAGGTGTCACCCAAAATGCGTCCCCCGGAAATGTCCTGGTTGCGATCGCGCAATTCCGTCAGCACATCGTTCAACCCCACACCCACCGCCTGCAATCGATTCAAATCGACCACAACCTGCACTTCTTCATTCACGCCACCGGACACATCGATCGCAGCCACCCCCTGCACCACGCCCAATTCCCGCGCCAATTCCTCATCGGCAAAGACGCGCAAATCGACCAGCGGTAATGAAGGAGCAGTCAATGCTAGTTCGTACACGGGCAACTGGGATGGATCCACCTTAAACAACCGAGGCTCCTCGATCGTGTCCGGTAATCGACTTCGGGCTCGGTTGAAGGTCGCCGTCGCTTCATTCAACGCCTGATCAATATTTCCTCCTGGCTGGAAAAACAGGTCTAAACTGATCTGGCCTTCCCGTGTTTGCGAATACACCTGCACCACCCCTTCCGTCGCCGACAGCGCCTCTTCTAACGGTTTCGTAATTTCGTCCACCGCCACTTCCGGCGAAATCCCCGGTGCATTTAACCGCACCCCAATCCGGGGATAAGTAATCGCAGGCAACAAATCGACCTGCATCGTACTCACCGCAAAAACGCCAATCACCACCACCGCCAGGGTCAACATCAGGGTGCCAATGTGCCTGCGGATGGACAGTGCGCTAAGACTGAAACCAGGGGGGCGAGTTTGCATAATTTGCATAAGGGGGGAGGGGATGA